>CAZFSX010000040.1:0-13343 GCA_964522115.1 uncultured Pseudobdellovibrionaceae bacterium
CAAAGACATCACGTTGCAGGCCCATTCCCCTTGGTGGGCGCAGTCTTTAAAAAATCTAAAGTTGCCAAAGGATGCTCAAGACTTTTTATGGTCCTTAGATTTTCGAGAATGTCTTTTTTCTGAAGCGACATTGAAACAAGATCAGTGTCTTCGAATGGCCCATTTAGATTCAGAATATTTTCGTTGGGATCAATTGGGAAAAATTTGGTGGGTCAATTGGTATTCAGACACTTCTCCCAGCCAAGAATTTTTGTCTCTGCTTCATGAAAAGTCCAAGCAGTTGGAAAAAATTCCCTATCTTCGTCGCATGCAAAACCGTGGACAAGATCCTTTATCCAGAGAATCCATCGGAGAAATCCCCACGCAGTGGTTGGCCTTCGAAAATAATTTGCAATTTGAATTTCGAAGAGAGCAAGGTTTGTCCGCAGGATTGTTCTTGGATCAACGAGACAATCGCCAGTGGGTACTTCAAAACAGTGCAAAGAAAAAAGTTCTGAATTTGTTTTCCTACACCGGAGGATTCTCTGTTGCCGCAGCCCTAGGAGATGCCTTGGAAGTCTGCACTGTGGATTTATCTGCAAGCTTTTTAGAATGGTCCAAGAAAAATTTTCAACACAATTCATTAGATCCATCTGTATTTGAATTTCGAAAAATGAATAGCTTCGATTTTTTGGATTTTTGCTTCAAAAAAAATCGGCTCTTTGATTTGGTCATTTGTGATCCACCAAGCTTTTCTCGGGATGGAAAAAAAATCTTTCGCTTAGAAAAAGACCTTCCCAACTTGCTGGACAAACTGGCCAAGGTTTTAACCCAAGATGGAATTTTGATTTTTTCCTGCAACTACGAAAACTGGTCCATCGATTATTTTGAAAAGCTTGTCTTAAAAACCATGCCCCAGTTTCAAATCCTTAAGGAAATACCAAAGATTCCCTTAGACTTTGAAAAGCCAGGAGAAGAGTCTTTACTGAAAATTGTTTTTCTTCAAAGAAAATAAGAACAAAGACAATGGATCAATCGCAACTAGCTTTGATTGAAAGATTAATTGCTCGAGACTGTTGATTCGGTAAAATATTTTCCTTCGTTGTCGAATCTCTCAGATACAATTTAAAATCAACATTTTGTCCTGCAACCAACTTCCCCGAAGTAAAAAAGGACGATAAATTGAAATAAGCATAGTACTGCCCACGATAGCATTCTCCATTGATTCCGACAGAAATAGGCTGAGCATTGATATTGATTCCAAGATCAGAAGACACTAGGGTTGAAACAACGGCAGTGTGTTTCCCAGAATTGCACTGACCTGATAATTCAAGAGCTTGCTTTCGAGCATCCAAGCACGTAGGAGCAGTTAAGCTTAAAGCCGAAGAATTCCCCGAAGAATTCGGGCAGTCCGCTCCAGAACATAAAGTCGAACTCTGATCTGTCAGATTCGATTCGGAATAACTTGCACAGTTTTGAAAGACAAGAACCACACCCATCGCTGCAACTATTATGGCAAAGGTCCGCTTCATAATTCCCCCGATCCCCCTATTATGACACAAAAAAATCCCAAAAAAAGAAAAACTCCAGAAAAGCTTAAAATTGTCTCATTTCGAGATTGTACTTCCCCCAGTCCTTCGGCTAGCCTTTTTTTATGAGCACACAATCCTACTTCGATTTGGATCAACTTCCTGCCGACATCAAAGCCCATGTGGTGCAACAAGATTATTCTCGTTACACCTCCATTGAACATGCATGTTGGCGTTACATCTTAAGAGTGAACACGGCTTTTTTTAGTCAGCATGCTCACCCTTTGTATTCTTCGGGGTTGGAAAAAACAGGAATCCCCATCGATCGTATTCCGAACATTCAAGAAATGGATGAATGCTTAAAAAAATTTGGATGGAGAGCTGTTCCCATCAGTGGATTTATCCCTCCCGCTGTTTTTTTAGAACTGCAATCTTTTGGAATCCTAGGGATTGCTTGTGAAATGAGAAGCCTTGAGCACATTGCCTACACTCCAGCTCCGGATATTGTTCACGAAGCTGCGGGACATGCCGCCCTGGTTGTGGATCCTGATTACTCTCACTTTTTAAAAATGTATGGAGCCGCCGCCAAGCATGCCATTTTTTCCAAACATGATATGGAAATCTATGAAGCCATTCGCGAACTTTCTGATTTGAAAGAGTCGCCCCAATCCACGCCCACAGAAATCCAACACGCAGAAAAAAAACTGCAAGAGCTTTCTGCCCAACAAAATTACACCAGTGAAGCGAATCAAATCACACGGATGGCATGGTGGACCAATGAATATGGATTGATCGGAAGTCCATCTCGATTCTTAATTTTTGGAGCGGGACTTCTTTCTTCCGCAGGAGAAAGCTTCAACTGCTTACAAGAAAATGTTCGCAAAATTCCCTTTTCTTTAGACACCATCAATACGGGCTACGACATCACAAAACCTCAACCTCAACTTTTTGTGACTCCCAGTTTTCAAAAGCTATGTGAAGCTCTTGAAGAATATTCGAAAACGATGGCCTACCGCCAAGGTGGATCTGCTGGGCTTGCTAAGGCTCTGATGGCTGAAACTCTGACAACGACAGTCTTAGATTCTGGATTGCAAATCAGTGGAACTCTGACGGATTCTCTTTTTGACCTGCACGGAGAAGTCAAATTCTTAAGATGGAAGGGCCCAGTTCAACTCAGTCTGCAAAATCAAGAAATTCCACGGCAAGGACCTGACCACCATCCGCAAGGTTTTAGCACGCCTTTAGGTATGGCAAAACAAAACAGCAAAGCCCTTTGCCAATGGTCCCTGCAAGACTGGGAAAAGCTTGGATTTATGAATGGTAAAATGGGTCGTTTGGAATTTGAAAGTGGATTTGTTCTGGAAGGTGAATTGCTTCATCTGATTGGAGACAGCACCAAAGTGATCGCTCGTTTTCGTCAATGCACCATCCGACGACAAGATCAGATCTTTTATCAAGCCTCATGGGGAGATTTTGATTTAGCCCTTGGTCAAAAAGTGATTTCTGTTTTTGGAGGAGCCGCAGATCGAGGAAAATATTTTCTTCACCAAAGCCCCAACTTCAAACCCAAAGTCATTCCTGCTAAAAACTTTTCCGCCAAGGAAAAATCGATCCAAGCCCTTTATCAATCTCTACGAGATTTTCGCGAACAGCAAAAGAAGGATTCAGGGCAACTTCAGCAATGGATGGAAGAATCACAA
Organism: uncultured Pseudobdellovibrionaceae bacterium; assembly: GCA_964522115.1. Taxonomy (GTDB): domain Bacteria; phylum Bdellovibrionota; class Bdellovibrionia; order Bdellovibrionales; family Bdellovibrionaceae; genus CAZFSX01. The sequence continues at coordinate 3,209 of CAZFSX010000040.1, forward strand.
AAACTGAACCCACAGGATTGGTTATTGCTTCTAGAAATTTATGAAATCAGTTTGAAAATTGATGCCTTTGAAATCCAAAAACAAAGCTTCGATTTACTTTCTAGTTTGAAAAAAAATCCTGATCTGAAAGAACTGATTCAGCGGGGCCTTAATTTATTATCCCCCGCCATTTAAAGAATAGCCCGTCCATAACGTTTGATTTCTCTCAGGATCGGAATTTTGTCATCTCTAGACATCGTCCTTATCATGATAAGGGACGTTCAAATCTTCGTCTTCGGAATCTGAATCATCTTCGATTTGATCCAGCATTTGATCAAAGCTTGCGTCATCCAAATCTTCATCTGAATCAAATTTTTCGATAGCTTCTTTCAAAGGAGCACTTAAATCCTGTTCGGCTTCCACATCAGGAACTCGCATGTCATTGTCTGGAGTTTCTGCAGTTGAATCCACAGTCGCAGGAACCTCATTCGCCTGAGATAAAGCCATATCGTAACGTACAAGCCACTTGCAATCACGTGTGGAGACTTGTTCTCCCATCGCCAAAGCCTCACGAATGGATTGAGCTTTTTCAGCATCACGACGTTGCTTTTCACGCAGTTTTTCTTGTTCGAAAAACTCTGTGGTTGTATCGACCTTTTGCAAAGATTCGCTGATCGACATCAATTCTTCTTCTCCGTCCGAATAAGATGAGCCCACCTGTTGGGACATCGAATCCGTGATATCGCTCAGAGTTCCTTTTTTTGTTTCATCTTCGTCCCCAATTCCTTCAGGAAGAATTTCATCAATCTGAGAAAGGGTTGGAAGTTCTTTCAAATTTCTAAGTCCAAAAATTTCCAAGAATTTTTTCGTGGTTCCATACTGCATGGGTTTTCCTGGCAAATCACTTTTTCCTTGGAAATTCACCAACCCTTTTTCCATCAAAGCACGCAAAAGATGTCCACTTTCCACACCACGAATTTCATCAATTTCATACTTCACAACAGGCTGCTTATAAGCCGTGATCGAAAGCACTTCCAGAGCAGGCCCTGAAAGTTTAAATTGGCGAGTTTTCACTGTGCGTTTTAAAAATTCTAAATTGTCTAATTTGGTTCTGAGTTGATAACCACCCGTCACTTCTTCTAATGTGACACCACGACTGACATCCGCATACTGAACAGCCAATCGATCCAAGGCCCAACGTAAACGATCCGACTTAACATTGGTCCCCTTAAACAACATTTTTAAAGAGGCTAAACTCACAGGTCGATCAGATGCAAAAAGAACGCTTTCAATAATGCTGGTGAGACGTTCTTCTTCGACGAAAATATATTCTTCAATTTCTGCCGATTCAAAACCTTCTAATTCCGTTCCTTCCACAGATTCTGCTTGAATATTTTCCGCATCTTCATCCGAAGATTCTGCCTGCAGGGCCTTTGGCAAAAAACCATCCTCTTCTTCTTGAGTAGGTTCTGTCGCAACGAACGCCGCCTCTTCTGTCACAAAATCCGCAGAAAGATTTTCTACATCCGTCTCAAGAGCATCCAATTCAAGTTCCGTCTTTTTTCCATCATCCATGAGATTCCTCTGCGTCCTTCGTCATATTTTCCATTTCAAGTTCAGCCGCCAAAATTTCCTCGTCGGAAGCCAGCTCAACACCCTCAAGTGCAAAATCTTCTTTCTCATCTTCAGTTTTTTCATCGGGAAGCAAAAACTCATCATTTTCTTCGATCTTTTGCGCCTGGCTCATCATATTCGCTGCAATATCCGCTGCGTTCATGCTGTCGTATTCCTCAACACGATTGACGATGTCTCCATCCACAGGTTTCAAGGCTTCAATATAAAGAGGTGCATAGGGTTCCGTTTGAAACAAAGAAACAAATCCCATCTTTCCCAACTCCAGCGCCGATAAAAAAGTGATCAGAACCTGGCGTCTCAGGGCTTCCCCTTCCAAAGATTCCACAAGATCCATCAGCGCAACCTTCGTTCCAACAATCAAACGATCTCGAATTTCTAAAATTCTTGAGGCAATACTTTGAGCCTTTGCCGTCACCCGATGAATTCTTTTTTTCAAAGCCTTCATTGTTTGTCGATAAGCAGCGATCAAAGAAAATAAACCATTTTCTTCGATGATGATGTCTTCTTCCTCTGTAAATAAACTTTCTCGCACACCTCGGGCCCAAACATCCCGTCCTAACAAAGGACGTTCATACAATAACTTCGAGGCCTCTTGAAATTTTTGATAGTCCAAAAGTTTTTGAACAAGTTCTTTTCGTGGATCTTCCGTTTCAACCACTTCACCATGTTCGTTGTATTGAGGAAGCAACAATCGACTTTTGATTTGGATCAAGGTCGCAGCCATCGCCACAAATTCTCCGGCCAACTCCAAATCCAATTCCTTCATCAGCTTGATGTATTCTAAATATTGCTTGGTTATTTCATGGATTTTAATATCGAAAATATCCATTTCTTCTTTGCGAATAAGATACAAAAGAAGTGCTAAAGGACCTTCGAATTTTTGAAGTTGAATTTGAAGACTCATAGACCCATCCAGCTCCTTACGTCTTTCAGCGTTTTATCCGCTTCCACACGGGCTTTTTCACACCCCGTCTGAATGATTGAATCAAGGCGTGTTGGATTATTCAACAATTCTTTTTTCATTTCGCGAGGCCCTTGACACAATTTATTCATATTGTCAGCAAGCCTTGCTTTGCAGTCACCACAACCAATTCCTGCCTTTGGACATTCCGCTTTCACCCAATCCAAATCTTGCGGCGAAGAATACAATTTATGAAATCCAAAAACAGAACATACTTCGGGATTTCCTGGATCTTCACGGCGAACACGGGCTGGATCCGTCACCATTTGATTGACCTTTTTCTTCAAGGACTTTTCTTCTTCCGTCAACAAGACACCATTCCCATAGGATTTGGACATTTTACGACCGTCAATTCCTGGAATCAGCGGAGTCTCTGTCAACAAAGCCTGTGGCTCTGGTAATTTTCCTTTGTAGATATGATTGAAGCGACGAATAATTTCACGGGTCAATTCTAAATGAGCCACCTGATCCTGACCCACAGGAACTTTTGTACCACGATACATCGCAATATCTGCCGCCTGCAAAACGGGATAAGCAAAGCGACCCAAATTATGAGTGTCTGTTTGTTTTGCTTCCTCTTCCGCATCTTTCCATGTGGGGACTCGCTCCAACCAGCCCATGGGAGTTAAATTCATCAATATCATGAATAACTCAAGATGCTGAGGCACCTGACTCTGAACAAAAATTGTGCTTTTTTCAGGATCAATTCCCCAGGCAACGAATTCCGCCACCATTTCTCGTGTCCATAGGGGAATCTCTTTCAAGTTTTTGTAAGCCGTTGTCATTCCATGCCAATCCATGACACCAAAAAAACACTCATACTGGGATTGCAATTGAATCCAATTTCGAAGGCTTCCAAAATAGTGACCAATATGCAAAGCCCCTGTGGCTCGCATTCCACTCATGATACGTATTTTTTGTTCTTTCACGAAAGGCCTCCTAAAGCCCAGGTTTTCAAAAGGACATAGCCCCATCGAACAGGTATTTGAAGAAATTGAAATGCTCCCAGAAGCATTAAGAATAAAAGCACATTGCTAAGAATGGCTTCATACTGTTCCAGTTTATAATTCCATGAAGCAGGAAGAAATCGCGCCAGAACTTTTCCTCCATCCAATGGATGAATCGGAATCATATTAAAAACGGCCAAGGACAAATTCACAACAATGAACAAATCCATCATGTCGCGCAAAGAATTGCCTAAAGAAAAACCTGGAGCCAAAAAAGTCAAACGCATCACAATCGCACCAAGCATCGCCAGCAATACATTCGACATGGGACCAGCAAGTGCAATCCAAAACATATCCGTGCGCACATTGCGTAAATTTCGAGCATTCACAGGCACCGGCTTGGCCCATCCAAAAAAGAAAGGCAAATTAAAAATGATGGCCATCATCGGAAGAATAAAGGTTCCGACCATATCCATATGAGCCAAAGGGTTCATCGTCAGTCGGCCCATCATTTCTGCCGTGCGATCTCCACGCAATTTTGCCACCCATCCATGGGCAAATTCATGGAAACAGAGTGCAAATAAAAAGGGAATAAAATAGGCCGCAACTTTGGTCGCAATTGTTAATATATCCATAGCATTCGAAAGTATTTCAGTCAGACCAAGTTCGTCAATGAATGGAATGTGGAACACCGTTGAATTTTCGATGAATGCACAGAAGACTTGCACAGATTCCCCAAGGTGTTTTAAGCTTTTTGCAAAATTCAACACGAAGGACGGATATGAATACTCAACACCCAGCGCTAACAATGCTCTCAGAAGATGAATTGGCTTTTCAAGAGGCCGTGCGATCATTTGCAGAAACTGAAATCAAACCCCATGTTCACAGCATGGATCACAACGCAGAAATGAAATCTGATCTGGTCAAAAAACTTTTTGAAATGGGTCTGATGGGAATTGAAAGTCCTGAAAAATTTGGCGGAGCAGGAAGTAGCTTCACCATGGCCTGCATCGCGGTGGAAGAACTAGGACGCGTCGATGGATCGGTCAGTGTTTTAGTGGATGTTCAAAATACTTTGGTCACCAACGCCTTTTTGCGCTGGGGATCGGAAGAACAAAAAGCAAAATACTTACCGAAGATGGCTCAAGAATGGGTTGGAGCCTATGCTCTTTCTGAAAGCTCCAGTGGAAGTGATGCCTTCGCATTGAAACTTCGCGCCGAGCAAAAAGGCGACAAATATATTTTGAATGGATCGAAGCTTTGGATCACCAACGGCAAAGAAGCCAATATCTTTATCGTCTTTGCCAATCTTGACCCCTCCAAAGGATACAAAGGTATCACTGCATTTTTAGTTGAAAAATCCTTTCCTGGTTTCAAAGTTGGAAAAAAAGAAGATAAGCTTGGAATTCGAGCCAGCTCCACTTGCGAACTTTTATTTGAAAATTGCGAAGTGCCTGCTGCCAATGTTTTAGGTGAAGTCGGAAAAGGTTATAAAATTGCCATTGAAACACTGAATGAAGGTCGCATCGGAATTGGTGCTCAAATGGTGGGAATTGCCCAAGGTGCCTATGAAGCCACTTTGCAATACATCAAATCCCGCGAACAATTTGGAAAATCCTTGTCCAACTTTCAAGGCATTCAATTTCAATTAGCAGAGATGCGCACACAATTGGAAGCTGCACGTTTGATGGTTTACAATGCTGCTCGTTTGAAAGATGCTGGCCAAGACTTTATTCAATCCGCTGCGATGGCAAAACTCTTTTCATCCAAAGCTGCAGAAAAAATCACAAGCATGGCCGTTGATTTGTTTGGCGGAAATGGTTTCACAAAAGAATATCCTGCTGAAAAATTCTGGCGCGATGCTAAAATTGGACAAATTTACGAAGGCACCAGCAATATGCAATTACAGACCATTGCAAAAATGGAATTGGATAAATAAGTTTTCTTTTTTTGCACTTTCCTTTGAGCCCCGTTACCCATTTGCATTCCTGGAATGCAAGGAAAACGGGGTTCTTTTTTTGGGGATATCCCACTTCAACCACTCAGGAGCCTCCGTGTGAATAAAATTGCCTGTGTTTTTCTTCTTCAGATTTTTCTGGCTCAATCTGTTTTGAGTGCTGTTGATCATCCCCCATCCGTCTTTCGATGGAGTTTAAATTCAACGCCTCAAAATTTAGACCCTGGCAAGTATGCTCATAATTTATCAACCTATTTTATTTCGCAAATCTACGGAAGCCTTCTGAACACGGATGGAAAAAAGATCACGGCAGGTCTTGCGGAAAAATGCTTTTTTCAAGGACTTAAAAAAGTTCGATGCTTGATGGGAAAATCAAAATTTTCAAATGGATCTCCTATCAAATCCTCTGATTTCTTGGTTGCGGCCGAAAAACTTTCAGGACGTTTTCCATTTCCAACTTTTCGTGCAAAAGCCACGAAGGATTTGGTTTTGGATTTTGAGCTGGAAGAAAATACTCCAGGCTTTCTGTACCTTCTTACAATTCCATGGTTGACAGCTTTTGAACAAAAAAACTTGGACTTTTCTGATCCTGAAAAACTGGTCACCAGTGGGCCCTATCAGATACAAAAGTGGGTTCATCAAAAAAGCATCACATTGGCACCCAATCCAGGATATGTGCATGCCCACCACCAACGCCCTTTTCAAGAAATTCAAATTATTCCCGAAGACATGAATAGTTATTTCCTTTTTCAAAAACAACAGTTGGACTTTCTCAGACGTTTACCTTTTCCTCTTTTTGAAGAACTTCAACATCACAAGAATTATGTTTCACAAAGAATGTGGAAAATGGATGCCTTGGTTCTTTCTGACAAAATTCCTGAACACATTCGACAAACTCTGATTCGTCACTTGGATTATCAGGCATGGCAAAAACTGCTTGCAGCTCCACCTCGGCCTGGTTGCTTAGGGGTTCCTTCTTTCTTGTCAAAGAAACCCATTTGTGTTGATTCGACGATCCATCAGAATCCAAGAACACTTCAACCCCAGCCCCCATCCTTGGATTTTACTTATAGTTATTCTTTAGCCGGTGGTGAACATCATCGAATGAATGCCGAATGGTTACAGCATCAGTGGAAAACCCATCTTGGGTGGGAGTTAAAAATCAATCCCTTAGAAAATCAAACTTTTCTTTCGTCGGCTCATTCTGGAAAACTTTCAATCTATTACAAAAACATTTCGATTTTCTCACCTTACTGTCTTGAAATTCTTCAGCGATTTTCTGAAGAATCGAAAGATCCTGTGTTTGTGATGAAGGATCCACGTTGGAAACAAATCCTCAACCAACTTAAGGTAGGAAAAATCAAATCTTCGGAAGAAAAATTATGTTCAGAAGCTTTGAATTTACTCATGAAACAAGACCGCATGATTCCAGCTGGTCCCATGGATTTTTCTTATCTGCTGCAAAGCTCTTGGAAGGGATTGTCTCTGAATCCACTGAATCAATTGGATCTGCGCTTTTTGCATACCCATTGATCCCACTAAGAAAAATCCATCCATGCAAGGGTTTGGATAGCGAAGGTACTGACTTTACAGATGGGGTTCTTTTTTGGGGCTTCCGCAAAGCTTATTTTTTTCTAGGCTTTGTTAGCCATTGAATGAGTTTATCCGACAAAGTTTCTTCGGATTTTAATTGTTTTTGATAAGACAAAATTCCGTTTGTAATAAACCAATCACGGTTTTCAATTCCTAAACAAACTTCTTTCTTAATTGAATCCATGAACTGACTTTCTTTTTGTTGGTAACGCATCAAAGACAGCGTTTCTTCCAATCTTAAAAAGACTTTCCGGAAGTAATTTTTTTTCAAATGGTCTTTAGAATTGGATCTTGGATCATCCCGCAAAGCTACCATAAAATCTTGAAACTTTTTCCAACGTTCTTGAGCTTGTTGATCGGTTTCAGCATGGGTCATAATCCATCCGTACTGTGGGACAAGAACTATTTCTGGATTTTTTAAAATCTGTGGAACCTGATCTTCAGCAAAAAGAAGTGTTTGATCCGAAACTGATAAAAAGGTATCTGCCGAAGACTCTTTCGAGGGGTACAAAGTCATTAAATATTCTTCCAACTTTTTTTGTGCTTGTGGATTTAAAGACTTATGTACTTCAAAAATGAAACCAGGGGATTCAATATTACCTAAGCTTTTTACAAATTCTCGAAGATCAACTTCACCCTTTGTTGGATTCCAAAAGTGGGATTCCTCATTCAAAACATCTTCATAGTGTCTTCGATAATCTGATTCGATTGACCACTGTTGTGATCTTACCCATTGAAATTGATTATAGTTAACTCTCGTCACATCCTCTAGTTTATTCATGGTTTTTTGATGGGCTTGATCGACGGCACTGGGCGGTCCTTGCATGCTTTCTTGAAAAAGATACTTCTGACATTCACCATTGTCCCCTACAAGTTCTTCATAGGAATCAAAAATTTTATGGGTCAACAGAACGCGATAAATGGACTGTTTATCATAGTAGCAATAACTTTCTTTAAAGCGTCCAGAAGTACAATAATTTGCCATATCTGTAGGAATAGCAAGATCTGCCTGTGCCGTACTGACGAACAGATTCAAAAGAACCCATCCAAGGATTCCTGATTGTTGAATTTTTCTTAAAGATGTCTTTTTCATCGTTCACTCCAAAATTTGGATTCTATTTCTTGTCAATTCATTGCAAAAAAAGTGCTAACAAATAGCAACCCAAGAACAAAATCAAGCATATTAGACAAAAAATTTTCCCATTTTCGTGCCACTTTTTGTCATCTGCCGCTTTTTTTGTCATATGGAATAACACAAACTTATTTATCTATGAAAAACTATTATTTAGCCGTTGGTACTTCTGAGAATATGGGAAGTTCAGATAAGACGATAGCACCACTATCGTAGACAACTAACCCCCTTTTTTTTGCCAAATATTCTAGTTCTTTGATTTGCTTCTTCGTTAGCTGTTGTTTTGCCCAAATGTGGACGGAAGGAGTGCCTAAAGGAGAATAATCGAGACTTGCTGGATCATCTTGCACCACTGCTTTATAATCATTCAAAAATCCGTTTTGTTCAACACGATCTCTAAAGCTATTATAGGTACTTGCCAATTCTTGGGTAGATAATACTCTTACTTTTGCTGAACTTGGTAAGTAAAACCTCAACAACTTAGCAACACCTTCCACATGACCTTGCCCCATTTGAATGAACATGACCTTGCCAGACATAGAAGCTTCGCAATATTTATCCAAAATATTCTTTGCGAAGAGAATATTACGACCACTACCTTTCATCAAATGAACATTCGTCTCATTGAGAACTGTTGGATACATATCCATCAATCTAGTATTGAGTTTCTCAGAAAAGGAGGCTGCAAAAATATACCACTCTTGAAGACTCAGTGATTTTATTTTACTCACCTGAAGAATATCTTGTATTGGCTGATCAGAATTTCTCTTCGTATCGAGCAATATCTGGACAGCTTGGCTATGAGGATCGAATAACATCTTAGCTTCATCGAAACTCACGGCTGTCATCAATGATTTTATCGAATTCGATATTGCCAATCTAGATCCGTCTGTGGATAGCTGTAGCTGTTCATAGGTATCTTTTTGAAATAGTTTTAGAACAGACTCTGCCAGCATAACAAGAGAAGCCACATATGGAATCGGCTCTTCAATTCCAAAAACATTCCCCGCCCACGAATGATCATTTGTTAAAATAGATTCATTGCTATAATAGACAAATTTTTCATTTGCTAAGGACATGATATGATTACTCACTTGGATTGAAGATACTGAGTCATGCACTTCTCCAATTAAAGTAACCACAGTATTTTTATCACAGGTTGTTTTCTGTAATAGGCTTTCAGGATTTAAATCTGCAGAATATGACCAGAAAGAGAACAGTGTTGTCGCTAATCCCAGAACTAATTTTAAAGACTTCATCTCAATCTCCGTGTAAAAATTTATATTTTCAAAATATGACAAACGAATTCTATTTTATCCATACAGAACAGTTCCTCTAGATAACTATGCGAAGTCTATGCCATCACGAAAGATAGTTTATATCGATTTGATTGAAAAAGGTCTGTATTGAAGTGACAAAATTTGTTCGACAGCTTTGTAAGTCATGCGAATTGCCCCAACCAAAATGCCACTGAAAAAAGGATTCTTCTTGGATGATAAGTCTTTTCATGTTTGCACTTTGGTAAGAATATTTATTTCCACTTCCGCTTCGGAAGTGGACTGGAATTTCCCCCCGAATTTGGTACGATTGTATCCGGTAATTTATTTTTTTTCGAAATTATTTGACAGGATTTTTTTGTTTTTAAAATGCGATTGGAATGGCTTTTTGTCTTCGCGGAATCGATTTCAATAGTTGGTTGACTGAATTAGCTTTGTGGCGCCAATGAGATCCTTTGAACGGGATGATTTTGATACACTTCACTGTTGGTAAAATCGACGATTTCAAACCTATGTTAGAAAGAATGTACTTTCATCAAGGTCGTCTTGGTGGATTGAGAATATACATGGATAGAACAGAATTCTTTCTTTGAAACTTTGATAGAAGAATTTGGAACTTGGTACTTGAAAAGTGAGCGAAGAAGAAATTTAGAA
>CAZFSX010000041.1:0-13188 GCA_964522115.1 uncultured Pseudobdellovibrionaceae bacterium
CCCCCGCGGAGGTCCTGTTAAAAGTTTTGAAGTTTCTATTAATGATTCCACCAAACCATGCCCCTGTCCTACGAATAAAATCATTGAATCTAAAATCGACTTTGTCTTTTCTTGAAAGTCAGAAAGGATTTTTTCAAAAATGATTTTTCGACATAAAAAAATCAATGGCGACGTGAAAGCCAATCCTAGAGCCAAAAACAAAAGATGCTTCGATAAAAGACAGCCCATGAAAATAAAAAAAATTCCGATCAAATACGGAACCCATCGATAAGAATTCAAAAACTTTTCGCTCCAATTTTTTTGAATTTGATATCGAATCCAGATGAACATTAAAATGATATGGATGAAAAAAAGGGTCATATCCGGCAACCTCCGGAAAAATTTTTTTGCAAAAATCGAGCAAATTAATTTTTTTTGTTGACGTTCATAGTCACATTGTTAACACTAGAGGCAAGAAGACATTATGTTGAACAGTAACAACAACAACGATTGCATCCTAGGAGGATCAAATGGCAAAGAAAGCTACAAAAAAAGCAGCAAAAAAAGTAACTAAAAAAGCTACAAAGAAAGCTACTAAAAAAGCTACTAAAAAAGCTGCAAAAAAATAGTTTTTATTTTTAAGTAAAAACAAAAAACCCTCGGAAATCCGAGGGTTTTTTTGTTTCAGGGGTTGTAAAAAACTTCTTTCTTTTTTTAAAAGAAGTATTGAAGACCCAAGGCTCCTGTTGCCAATGGATTTGGATTCGTCACATCCAACAAGAGATCCACTTCGGCAAATAAACTGACTCCCACATAGGGACCATTCAGTTGATAATACTGAAGACCAAAACCACCTACTGCTAAATCTTTACTAAATTTCCCCGCTGCTTTTTCTTCCTTGGTCAAAAGTCTGTCCGCTAAAAAGCTTGGTGAGGTCCGTTGAATCGGTTTCTTTTCTTCCGATCCACCGAACCAGTGTGAATATCCCAATTGAGAGTAAGGGGCTAAAGATGTACCTCCGAAAACGTACTTCCAAGCAGCTCCGAAGCTTTGCATGGATGTTCCACCACCAAACTGAATCACTGCAATACTTTGTGGAGCAAAGCTAAGTTCAATTCCCAAACCCGCTGCTCCCACGGATCCCCCAAATTGGGCGCCCACAGAAACACGGCGAGTGCTTCGCAACTGGTGAGCAGATAGGTAGGATTCGGATGATGTCAGCACATTGGCTTTGCTGGTATTCACTGATCGACCGCGCTCTTCCACCAAAACAGCTGCCTTTGATAAAGGCGAAAAAACAAAAAGGCTCAAGCAACATAGACCTAAAATACTGTTCTTGGAAAATTTCATATAACTCCTTTTAGAAAACACGGGCCTTCACGCCCTCTTCTTGTAAAAACTTGCGAAGAGCTGGACCATCAATATGTTCTAACCGCTGAAGTAACTTCTGAACCAAGGCCACAGTGTCCTCTGATTTTTTACTTCGCAAAGCTCCTGTGAGATAAACCAAATCATCAGAGATCCGCACAGAATTATCAATCAATCGAGCGATATCTTGATTCTTCGACGTCTTGTCCAACAAAACTAAAGTGCGATTCAAATTGGTAATCATCTTATCCAGTTGAGCTATCATATTAGAAACTGAACCTTCATTTTTATTGACGACTTCTAAAATCCGACCTGCCAATCCATAACTTTGAGAAATCAACTGATCCACTCGAGGAGGATCTTCCCCGCGCACAACATCCAATGGTTTAAATTCTGGCTGATCCAATGTGCCTGGCGATACTTCTAAAAATTTTTCTCCAATGACTCCGGCTAAATTGATAAAAAATCGAGAATCTTTGCGAATTGTTGTCCATGCTTTCTTCTGAACAGAAATCACTATACGCAATTTAACTTCTTCACCATTGGCTGCTTTAAAGCCAGGTTCAAATTCAATTTTTTTCACCTTCCCGACTTTGATCCCCATCACGCGCACAGGAGATCCTTCCTCGATACCACCTGCATAATTATACATGACATTCAGATCGTAAGAATTTGAAAAAGGGGTCAGTGCTCCTATGTAGTAAGCAAACCCCAGCACAAAGATGACAGAAACAGAAAAAAGAACTCCAACCTTGGCTTCGACTTTCATGAACAACTCCTTAGGACGAATAAGTAAAAATATAGGATAAAACAAAATCAATGATAATGATGGCAACGGACGAGGTCACCACACTATGAGTGGTTGCATTTCCAACTCCTTCGGCTCCCGATTGACATCGAAATCCAAAAAAGGAACTGACAAGAGGTATCACGGCTCCAAAACAAGCTCCCTTGATGGTCGCATCGATTAAATCTTTAAATTCAACAAAACGACGCATCGAGGTTTGAAACATTCCAAAGGAAAAACCTAGATAAACTTCACTGACCAACATGGAACAGTAAAGACAAACAATATTGGCTAAAATCGTCAGAATAACTCCCGCGCAGACACAGGCCAAAAATCTGGGCACAACTAAATATCTGACAGGATCAATTCCTAAAATACGAAGTGCATCGATCTGTTCGGTGATTTGCATGGAGCCAATCTCTGCGGCAAATCCTGCACCCACGCGCGAGGTCAACAAAAGCGCTGTCACGACAGCTCCAAGTTCTTTCAAAATCAACATCGCTGCAAAACCTGGAACCATGGAATCATTCTGTATCACTAAACGCATATGGAAAGAACTTTCCAAAATTGTCACCATGGCTGCGAAGGAAACACAGAACAAAACGATTACTAAACTTTCATTGGCGATAAAATAAAGCTGCTTAAAAAAATCGGCTTGTCTGAAGGGACGACGAAAAACTCCGCGCAAGGTTTGCTGGACTAAATCAAAAAATAAAAACAAAGGAGTCGTACGAATTGAATTTACCACATTATTATTATGAAGGGCGTTCCCTTTTTTTTGCAAACAAAAAGGCTAGAAATGATCCGTCCACACACGAACCACAATATCACCAAGAAATGTCGTCACCCAATCTGCGATCACAATTCCAATCATCGTTGCAACAGAGGTTTTAACAACGCTGAGACCAACACCTTTTGCTCCGCCTGTGGTGGTAAACCCACGGTATGTACAAATGGTGGCAAGAATCACCGCAAACACAAAACATTTAAATAATCCGTTGGCGATTGAAAATGGAGTCACAATCGTAGGAACATGTCGTAAATATTCCTGAGCATTCACTCCCGCCAAAAAACTTCCCATCAGAATGCCGCCGAAGATAGACATCAATAAACCTAGACCTAACAGAAAAAAACTTGAAATTACGATACCAATAAATCGAGGTAGAATGATCTCTTGGATGGGATTTGCGCCTAAACATCGTATCGCATCGATCTGTTCTGTGACTCGCATTGTACCTAACTCTGCAGAAGTGAATGCACCGATTTTACCACTCAACATAAAGGCGATCAAAAGTGGGCCTACTTCACGAATTGTTCCGCTTGTCGAAAGACCGCCAAGATATCCCAGAGCTCCGAATTCCTTCATCTGCAGGGTAAATTGCACTGTCATGATGGCTCCCACAAAAAATCCCGCCATCCCTGTTGTCGAATAACTTTGTAATGTGACTCTCCAAATTTGCACAAAGATTTCATGAAGAGAGCATGGAGATTTCCAAAGAGTTTTCAAAATTTCTGCTAAAAACATCAGGCCACCGCCTAAATTTTCAAGCCCTCGAAGAAATCTTTGATACATTAAGCCCGCCCCTCTATTGCTTCACTTAAAAAATCTTGAACCAAGGGGATTTTTGATTGCATCAATTGATCGGGAGTCCCTTGATCGACAATTTGCCCTTGATCCAAAACCACAATCCGATCTGCAATTTTCAAAGCACAATTCATATCATGACTGACAACGATGGACGTTGTCTTTAAAGTTCTGGAAAGATCTTGAATCAGAGCATTCACTGCGGATGTGGTAACAGGATCTAAACCAGTTGTCGGTTCATCAAACAAAAGAACTTTAGGCTCTAAAGCAACTGTTCTGGCTAGGCTGACTCGTTTTTGCATTCCATAAGAAAGCTGCTGTGGATATTTTTGTTCAACGCCCACCAAATTGACCAAGGAAAGGGCCTTAAGAACTCTTTCTTTTAATTCCTGCTCTGGAAGCTTTTCATGGCGACGCAAACCAAAGGCCACGTTTTCAAAAATAGTTAATGAATCAAATAAAGCTGGTTGCTGAAAAACCATTCCGCATTTTTTTCGAATGGGCAGATACTCTATCTCACTGAGTTTGGAAAGTTCTTGTCCATCCAGCCAAATTTCTCCACCATCTGGTCGTAAAAGTCCTACCAAGTTCTTTAACAGGACAGACTTTCCTGTTCCTGATGTGCCCAGGATAAAAAGAATTTCACCCTCTTGAATAGAAAAGCTCAGGCCTTTTAAAACGGTGCGATCTCCAAATTTTTTCACCAGATTTTTAAATTCTATCATTGGGTTTCCGCCTGTTGGGTCAAAGGACCTTTCAATTCTCCTCGAATGAACTGAAAAACACGTGGATCAGAACTTTCTTTTGTTTGCTGAACATTTCCACAAACAACCACAGACTTATCCACAACCATCGCGATACGATTGGCCATTTGGTAAGCGCGATTCATGTCGTTCGTTACAGACACAACGGTCGATCCGTTTTTTTTCTGAAGTTCACAGATCAGATCAATAATCTTACGACTTGTGATGGGATCTAACCCAGCCGTGGGATCATCGTAAAAAATGATTTGAGGGTTCAAAGCCAAAGCCCGCGCGATCCCCAAGCGTTTTTGCATTCCTCCTGAAATTTCATCGGGAAAAAGATTTTTTGCATGGGAAAGCCCTACAGCCTGCAGAAAGTAATCCACCGTCGAGTTGATTTCACTTTCACTCTGATGAGTGACTTCTCGCATCGGAAACGCGATGTTTTCACCATTAGAGAGGGAATCAAACAGAGCATTTTTTTGAAACAACATTCCCATGCGCTTCATCAGTTGCTGCTTCTTTTCCAGTGGTAATTCATACAGGGATTCTCCTGCAATCAGCACCTGTCCCGCAGAGGGAGGAATCAAGCCTGCCATCATTTTCATCAAAACGCTTTTTCCCTGTCCACTTGGGCCTATCAGGGTAAAATTTTCCTTTTCAAAAATAGAAAAGCTGACGTTTTGAAGGATCACTTCTTCGCCAAATTGCAGGCTTATATTTTTTAATTCTATCAGAGCTAACGCCACGCCCTACTCCATAAATGAAACTTGTCTCTCTTTATGATTTAAGTTTGAATGGGGCCACAAACGCAAGGAGAAAAAAATGTCTCATAAAAGAAAGAAAATTTCCGTCATTGGTGCGGGATTTGTTGGATCAACATGTGCACACTGGGCTGCTCAAAAAGAGCTAGGCGATGTTGTTCTTTTAGATATCAACGAAGGTGCTGCAAAGGGAAAAGCTTTGGATTTGTATGAAGCTTCTCCGGTCGAGCAATTTGATTCTCGTATTGTTGGAACCAGCAATTATGCGGATGTTGCCGATTCTGATGTGATTATTTTTACAGCAGGTATGCCTCGTAAACCAGGCATGAGCCGTGATGATCTTTTGGCTATCAATGCAAAAATCGTCAAAGAAGGTTGCGAGCAAATTAAAAAATATGCTCCCAACGCAGTTTTGATCATTGTCAGCAATCCTTTGGATGCCATGGCTTATGTTGCAAAACAAGTCACTGGCTTCCCTCGTGAACGCGTGATTGGTATGGCTGGAGTTTTGGATGGCGCTCGTTTCCGTAGCTTTATCGCTGAAGCTTGCAATGTTTCCGTGAAAGACGTTCAAGCTTTCACTTTGGGCGGACATGGCGACACAATGGTTCCAATGCCTCGTCACTGCTCTGTGGGTGGAGTGCCTTTGATGGAAATGCTTCCTCAAGATAAAATCGATGCTCTTGTTCAACGCGCAGTGAACGGTGGTGCTGAAATTGTGAAACTTCTTCAAACAGGTTCTGCATATTATGCTCCATCAGCATCAGCTGTTCAAATGGCAGAAGCCATTTTAAAAGATCAAAAACGCATCTTGCCTTGTGCAGTTGAATTAAGTGGAGAATACGGAATGAAAGGGCTTTTCATTGGCGTTCTTTGCAAATTGGGCGGCAAAGGAATGGAAAGTGTTGTGGAGTTGAAATTGAACGAAACAGAAATGGCTGGACTTCAAAAATCAGCTCGTGCCGTGGAAGAATTGGTCGGCGCTTTAAAAAACATTCAATACTAAATCATCTTCAGTGAAGGGCTAAAAAATGAATATTCATGAGTATCAGGCCAAAGAAGTGCTTCGTAAATACGGAGTTGCAACTCTTAAAGGAAAGGTTGCATTCAGTGCAGACGAAGCTGTTCAGGCGGCGAAAGATATCGGTGGAAGTCTTTGGGTTGTCAAAGCTCAAATTCACGCCGGTGGACGTGGAAAAGGTGGCGGGGTGAAACTTGCTAAATCCTTGGATGAAGTGAAAGACATTTCATCAAAAATGATCGGGATGACTTTGGTCACTCATCAAACAGGACCTCAAGGCAAAAAAGTTCACAAAATTTTTGTCGAACAAGGATGCAATATTGCCAAAGAATATTATGTTGCTGCCTTGGTGGATCGTGGAACAGGCCGTGTCGCAGTGATGGCTTCCAGCGAAGGTGGAATGGACATCGAAGAAGTCGCAGCTCACAACCCCAATGCCATTAAAAAAGTGGATGTGGATCCTGTTGCTGGCTTGATGCCATATCAAGCTCGTGAATTGGCTTTTGCTATTGGGATTCCCAATGAAAGCATCAACAAAGCTGTTTCTTTCTTTGTTGGATTGTACAAAGCTTTTATCGATTCTGATTGTTCCATCGCTGAAATCAACCCTTTGGTTCTTACCAAAGAGGGCGATATGTTAGCTTTGGATGCAAAAATGAACTTCGATTCCAATGCTCTTTATCGTCATAAAGATATCATGGAATATCGTGATTTGACGGAAGAAGAATCATCAGAGATCGAAGCCAGCAAATTTGATCTTTCCTTCATTAAATTGGATGGAAATATCGGTTGCTTAGTGAATGGTGCGGGCTTGGCAATGTCTACTTTGGATATCATCAAATTGCATGGTGAAAATCCTGCAAACTTTTTGGATGTTGGCGGTGGCGCCAATAAAGAAAAAGTGACGGCGGCATTCAAAATTATTCTGCAAGATCCAAATGTCAAAGGCATCCTTGTGAATATTTTTGGCGGAATCATGAAATGCGACATCATTGCTGAAGGCGTGATTGCAGCATCCAAAGAAGTAGGTTTGAAAGTTCCATTGGTTGTACGCCTTGAGGGTACCAATGTGGAATTAGGAAAAAAACTTCTGCGTGAAAGTGGTTTGAATATTACTCCTGCCGATGATCTTACAGACGCGGCTCAAAAAATCGTAAAAGCAGTGCGGGGTTCATAATGTCGATTCTTATCAATAAAGACACACGTGTAATTTGTCAGGGTTTCACTGGCGCCCAAGGAACATTCCATTCCGAGCAGTCTCTTGCTTACGGAACCAAAATGGTCGGTGGAGTGACTCCAGGTAAAGGTGGAACAAAACATTTGAATCTTCCCGTCTTCAATACAGTGAAAGATGCAAAAAAAGAAACAGGCTGCAATGCTTCGATGATTTTTGTTCCACCTCCTTTCGCTGCAGATTCCATCATGGAAGCTGTGGATGCAGATTTGGATTTGGTGATTTGTATCACTGAAGGAATCCCTGTTTTAGATATGGTGAAAGTCAAACGTTTCATGGAAGGAAAACGCACACGTTTGGTAGGACCAAACTGTCCAGGCGTGATCACTCCAGGACAATGTAAAATTGGAATTATGCCAGGTCATATCCATAAACCGGGCCGTATTGGTGTTCTTTCAAGATCTGGAACATTGACCTATGAAGCTGTTCACCAATTAAGCCAATTGGGTCTTGGACAAAGCACTTGCGTGGGTATCGGTGGGGATCCTGTCAATGGAACTAACTTTATCGACGTATTGAAGCTTTTCAATGCAGATCCAGATACAGATGCGGTCATTATGATCGGTGAAATCGGTGGATCCGCAGAAGAAGAAGCGGCTGAATACATCAAACGTGAATTCAAAAAACCAGTGGTTTCCTTTATCGCAGGAGCGTCAGCTCCTTCTGGAAAGCGCATGGGTCATGCTGGAGCCATCATCAGCGGCGGAAAAGGTACTGCAGAAGCAAAATTTGCAGCCTTGGAAAGTGCTGGATGTAAAATTGCCAGAAGCCCTGCCGACATGGGGAAAACTTTGAAATCTTGCCTCAAATAGTGTAGAAGGCTCTGAAGTCAAATAAACACAAGAAACCCGGCGCAGAAACGTCGGGTTTCTTTCAACTGCAAAAAGGAGCATTCCATGGCTATCGAACAAACATTTAGCATCATTAAACCAAATGCCGTCAAAAAGAACGCTATCGGTGATATCGTTTCTCAATTTGAATCCAACGGTTTGAAAATCGCAGCAGCAAAGCTTGTTGTTATTTCTAAAGCAAAATGTGAAGAGTTTTATGCTGAACACAAAGAACGTCCTTTCTTTGGCGAACTTGTTAGCTTCATGACTTCTGGACCTGTTCTTTTGATGGTTCTTTCTGGTGAAAACGCAGTTTTAAAAAACCGTGAAATCATGGGCGCAACAGATCCTAAAAAAGCAGCTGTTGGAACAGTTCGTGCGAAATTCGGTGACAATGTTGGTGAAAATGCAGTTCACGGTTCAGACAGCACAACTTCTGCTGCTCGTGAAATCGCTTTGTTCTTCGAAAAACAAGAACTTGTTAATATCTAATGTCTAAGAATTCCGATTCAAAAAAAACCGAAGGAGCATTCCCTTCGGTTTTTTCTTTGCAACAACAACTGACCTTAACGATCGAAGGACTCGCCTCTTCAGGTGATGGAGTCGCTCGTCATCAGGGCGCTGTTGTCTTTATTCCCTTTGTTGTTCCCGGCGAAGAAGTCCTGATTAAAATTACCGAACTTCATAAAAATTTTGCCAGAGGGCGACTACTGAAGGTTCTGAAGCAAAGTCCTCACAGAGTTGAAGCCCCTTGCCCTGTTTTTAGCAAGTGTGGTGGTTGTCAGTGGCAACATATGGACTACCCAACTCAATTGAAAGCGAAACAAGAAATTGTTCGATCTGAGTTTGAAAAACAGCTGAAAATCAAAATCAATCCTGAAATCCAAGATAGTCCTCTCCGGTATTCATATCGCAATCGTGTTGGTTTGAAGGTAGAGAACAATCAACTTGGTTATTTTGCATCGCGATCACATGAATTTATTCCGATCCAAGATTGTCATTTAGCTGAAGAGCATCTGCGTGAAGCTATTCGATCAGGAAATGTAAAACACTTCCTAAAAACTCAAAAAGAATCCCCCTCCTTTTCTCAGGTGAATACCCTTCAAAATGAAAAATTGATCCAATATGTTCTGCAGCAAACGCCTGCTCTTCCCAAAAAATCCCATGTACTAGATTTGTATGCTGGATCAGGAAACTTTTCATTTCCTATTTTTGAAAGGCATCCGCAGATTGAGCTTCATTCAGTCGAATTAAGTTCTGATTCTGTTGCTGAGGCCAAGGGGAAACTTCTTTCTATGAACATCTCGTCGAAAGTATTTCATTTCTATGCAGTTGATGTTCAGGATTTTTTATGGAGATGGACACTTCCAACGGAATTGGTCTTATTGGACCCACCTCGCGCAGGATGTTCAGATCAAGTCATTCAGTCTTTGGTCAGTCTAAAACCAAAACACATCATCTATATCAGTTGCAACCCCGCTACCTTAGCCCGGGATTTAAAGCCTTTTATTCAAAACTCATCTTATCAGCTGGAGTCGGTCCAGTTATTTGATATGTTTCCACAGACTTCACACATTGAAAGTGTCGCAATCCTTCGTCGAAACTAAGGAAGGGTTGTTGACTGTCCCATAGCTTCTACTTACCCTTGAAGAAGATCTTCTTTCTTCGAGGTAAATATGGAACTGTTTTCATTCCTTTTTTCTGTAACTGAAAAGGTGACCAATCTTTGCTTCCTACTTTTTAGTTGCCTGCTGGTCAGTGGTTGCGCCAGTCTTTTGCAAACAGATCGAGAAGCAGCAGAATTGCATTTTAGAATGGGGACTTCTTTTTTAGCTAACGGAGCCTACCCTCAAGCTCTGGAAGAACTTTCTACCGCTGAAAAATTGGACTCACAAAGTGCTCCGATTCAAAACAACTTGGGTCTTGTTTATTTCTTACGCGGAAAATATGAGCTGGCTGAAAAATATCTTCTTCGAGCACTGGAACTCAGCCCGAAGTATTCTGATGCTCGAAACAACTTATCTCGGGTGTATATTGAGCAAAAGAAATATCCCCTAGCCATCCAAGAAGCTACCGCTGTGTTAAATGATCTGACTTACCCCTTTCCTGAAAAACCCTATTACAATTTAGCCTTGGCACAATTTCATCAAAATATGTTTCAAGCAGCCGAACAAAATTTTTTAAAGGTGATTGAAATTCAAAGAGATCACTGCTTGGCGCTATCTTATTATGGCCGTTGCCTGTTTGAACAAAAAGAATATAAAAGATCATCTTTAGCTTTAGATAAAGCTGTTGGTTTTTGCCAAAAAAATCAATTTGATGAGCCCAATTATTTCAGTGCCCTTAGCTATTTTCGCCAAGGTGATTTGACAAAGACGGAAGCTCGCCTTCACGAAATTATCAAATTATACCCTCAGGGAAAGTATGTTGATAAAGCCAGAGACATGTTGGAAACAATTAAAAAATAGGAAATGCCCGTGAAGCAAGTTGGTGAAATTCTAAAAAAAGAACGCGAAAAACAAGATCTTTCTTTGCATGAGATTGGACTGTCTTTAAAAATCAATACCAAGATTTTAAAAGCGTTGGAAGACGGTGATCAAGCCCATCTTCCAGCAAAGACTTTTCTGCGTGGATTTGTCAAAAGCTACGCCCAATATTTAAAAATAAATCCTCAAGAAGTTCTTGCGGCCTTTGATCAAGAACACAAACAAGTTCAACAAGAAAAATTAAGCACTTCAGTTTCCACCTCAGTTCACGCACAGGAAAAAGCCATCACTCAAATGAAACCTGTCGAAAAAACTCCGTTTCTAAAAGAGTTTGCTAGTTCAGGAAAACTAACAACCGTTGTCGTTGGTGCATTTCTTGTCATTTTAATTATCTTTGTCGTGCAAACGATGAACAAATATCAGCACGAAAAAATGTTGGCTGAAACAACACCCGCTTTGTCGACAGAAACCCCACCTTCCGCAGAAATAAAGAACTCCATTCAACAGGACTCTGCGCTACCATCCGCATCGCCAGTCCTTCCTGCCAAAGTTGAAACAGCTCCTCTGTCGACCAATACGGCATCCAATGTGACGGCTCCATCGACATCATCTCCAGCCGCTGCTTCAACGATAACAACTTCATCGGCAACAAAAGCTAATACAGAATCCCAAACCCAGCACACACCTCCTGCCCAACCAAATCCAGCAGGCTCTAGCGCGGCTGGGCATCCAGTCAATCCTACAAAACCAACGACGACCATCCTTGCAAATTCTGTTGCAACTTCTACTACGACGACAAACAAACCCCCAACAGCATCGAATTCTGGAACCAACGCCTCCTCGGTTTCTGTCAACAAACCTTCACCGGCAGCGAATCCTTTGTCAGGACAAACTGCAACATCTGCAACAAATACACCACAAGTTAATGCAAATTCAAATCCATCGACACCTACTCCGCCAACCAAACCGAAGTCTTCCACAGTTCTTGTTGAAGCTTTGAATAAAGTAGTCATCAGATATGTCTTGGATGGAAAAAATGAAAGCATCACTCTAAATCCTGGGCAAGTGCATACTTTTAAAGGATCGAAGCCTGGCTTGGTTTTAGAAATCAGCGATGGCGGCGCTGTCAATATGATCGTCAATGGAAGAGACAAGGGTGTTCCTGGAGAAATGGGAAAACCAGTTAAACTGACTTACTAATGAACAAAAACAAATTGATTCTCTTTATTTTTTTGAGCTTCGTCGTAAAGCTTTTTTTGGCAAGGTGGATACCATTAAGTGCTGATGAAGCCTACTATTGGGTATGGTCTCAACATTTTCAGTGGTCCTATTTTGATCACCCTGCAATGATTGCTTGGTTATTTACTCTGGCAAATAAGTTTTTGCTTTCGCAAGAATGGATTCGCCTGCCGGGATTATTTATATCCTATCTTGGATTCTTCTTCTGGTACAAATCACTTCGGTTCTATCTGAGCAAAAAACAACTTTTCTATTGGTCCATTTTGTATTTACTTTCACCAATGACGGGCATTGGTGGATTTGTGCACACCCCTGATCTTCCTTTAATGGTTTTTTACGGAGCTAGTTTTTATTTTTTAACGGAACTTCTTAGAAGAAGTAACCCCTTCGATTATGTGGGTCTTGGAATCAGTCTTGGATTGGGGTTTTCATCTAAATACCACATCGTTTTATTTGTTCTTTGTGCGGCGTTGTTTTTGACAATGACCAAACAATGGAAAACGATTTCTTGGAAGTACGTGCCCCTAGTTCTTATCACAGGTCTTATCGGAAGTTTTCCCGTTCTTTTGTGGAACTTTCAAAACAATTTCGAATCTTTTCACTTTCAACTTCAACATGGTTTGGGAAATAAATCGTGGAAAGCTTTTTGGACACTTTCTTATTTCCCCGGTCAATTGATGGCCATCTTTCCTTCCTATGTCGCCTTTGCATTCCTTACAAAAAAAGAACAAACTCACCGTCTGCTGCATTTTTTTGCATGGGTCCCGATTTTGTTTTTCTTTTTAACCTCCTTTCGCGGACATGTCGAGGTCAATTGGCCCATCATTTCCTATCCATTCATCTATGCTTTAGCGGTGAAGGGGCTTGAAGGTAAACTGACTTTTGAATCAAAAAAATTTTTGGCTTGGTTTTGGACTCCAGTTTTTCTTTGGATCGGAATTATCCTTATGCTGATCTCAAATTCTTTTTTTAACTATCTTCCCAAAAGCAAGCTGAATGAACCCTTTTATTTTCGACCACTGATTTCTGTCTTTGATCGTTACGAGCACCTGTATGCATCAACTTATCAAATGGCCAGCTATCTTTGGTTTTATCGTCAAAAACCTGTCTATAAACTTGAATCTATGAGTCGATTTGATTTCTTTGATACCT
>CAZFSX010000042.1:0-1610 GCA_964522115.1 uncultured Pseudobdellovibrionaceae bacterium
CTTTGCCACTATCTCAGCAAGTAAAGTTATTGAGGTTTTTGGAAACAGGAGAGGTGCGTAAGGTTGGATCGAAAGAAGCGATCCATGTCCATGCCCGAGTGATTGTTGCAACCAATCAAAAGTTAGAAACATTGGTCGCTGAAGGAAAATTTCGAGAAGATTTGCTTTTTCGAATCAGTGGAAAAAAACTGATTTTGCCTCCGCTGCGAGATCGTAAAGAAGATATTCGTGAGTTAGCAGACTACTTTCTTTCTTTGCAAAGGCCTCGTTCAAATAAAATCTTTTCAAAAGAGGCCTTGGGTGAATTTTCCAAATATGCTTTTCCTGGAAACGTGCGAGAATTAAAGCGCATTTGTGAGCAGGTCAGTTTGACTTCACCCTTACCCATTATTCGACAGGAAGATGTTCGTCGTCTTTTAAGCTCAGAATCGGAAACACATTCTGCTTCTGAAAAAAAAGATGTTTCATTGCAAGATAATCTAAATCTTGGTTTAGAAGCACTACTTGCAGATTACGAAGCAAGAATTTTCAAAGCAGCATTAGCTGAGTATAAAAGTATTGATAAAGTCATGGAGGTATTAAAAGTATCTCGAAGTTCTTGTTATAAAAAACTGAAAGAACACAATATCAATGTTGGAGATTATTAGGAATGACTCAAGTGGCGGCTTGGAACAGTTTGATCTATCAACAAACTGTTCTGACGGTATTAAGTTTCTTATTTGTAGCAGGCATTTTTACCTACGTATTTCGTAAGAAAAATCATTACTTTGTGATTTCCTGGGCCAGCATTAAAAGCTGGCTTTTTGTTGCCCCCCTTTTATTTCTTTGTATGGGAGCTCCTGAACCATGGCCATTGGTTGTCTTAACTTGCCTGGCCATTTTAGGAGCTAAAGTCTTTTTTCAACTGATGGGTATGTTTCATCGAAGCTATTTTGTTTTTGCTTGCTATGCAGCTATCATGTGTTTGGGTGGACTTATTTATTTTGATCGAATCGATCTGTATAATTTAATGCCAATGTTGCTGTTAGGTTTTTGTTGTTTGATTCCGTTGTTTCGAAATAATTATCGTCGAATGATTCAGTATATCGCATTAACTCAATTGGCATTTGTCTTTTTGGGTTGGTCTTTTATGCATTTGGGATTGGTCTTAAAGTTAGAAAACGGAATTTATCAAGTCATGTACTTAATTATTCTGACAGAATTCTGTGATAATACTGTTTTAGCAACAAGTCGATACTTTGGCCGAAGCACTTTGTTTGATCGTATCAGCCGTAAGCGATCGGTTGGTGGTTTTTTATTCTCGTTTATTCTAACATTGCTTTTGGCATTTGCGATGAGGCATTTGTTACCAGATCGAAGTGAAAAATATTGGTTGGCATCTGGTATTATTGCAAGTTTGGGTGGGGCCATTGGTGACTTAGTCATGACTGTCGTTCGTCGAGATGCTGGGATTAAAATTGTTGGTCTTTTTATTTTGGGACGTGGTGATTTTTTGAATCGTATGGATCGATTGATTTTTGTTGCTCCTATTTATTACTATGTCATGTTTTTTGTTTTAAAAATGTCAACGTGATCTTCTTGGAGTACAGTCATGAAGCGATGGAATTATG
>CAZFSX010000042.1:1620-13114 GCA_964522115.1 uncultured Pseudobdellovibrionaceae bacterium
TGACAATGATCAGTGGACAAAGTTACCTTGGCACTTAAAGCACTTGCCCCTGTTTACTCGTCATTTTGATCTATTTAGTGCTGTGGTTCGTTGGATATGGTCTGTTTTTTTGAAGTATGTGTTTTTTAAGTTTTATATCTATTTGAAAGTGCAGGGTAGTTATAAGGAGATCTATCAAAAGTATCCTAAGCTATTGCTGATTTCAAATCATGCCAGCCACTTGGATGCAATATCGATTGCAGCCAGCATTCCAGAACGATATTGGTCGGATTTATTTATTGCAGCAGCAAAAGATTATTTTTTTACTAATATGCTGTTTACATTTTTTTCACAGCATTGCTTGGGTGCCATTCCTATCGATCGTAAGGATCGTAAGGGTGAAGCCATTCAGTTGATTGTACGTTTATTAAGAGAATTGGATCGTATGTGGTTGATTCTTTTTCCCGAGGGGACTCGTTCAAAAGATGGAAAAATTCATGATTTTAAACGAGGTGTTTCTCACTTCTCTGAAACAACACAGACTCCCATTTTATTTTTGTATCTTGAGGGAAATGCAGAGTTGTGGCCAAAGGGGGCTTTTTTTGCAAAACCAGGATTTCTGACAGTACATATTGGTCCTGTTCATCAACCCGCACCCATTGATGAAATTTATTCCGCATACCGAAGCTGGGTGTTAACAAAAAATCCAGAAGCTTTTTCAAAGACGGAGAATCCAGAGTGGAAACAAAAGACATTGAACTAAAAATTGCAGGATATGATATTTATGCCATTCCTACAGGGCAGTTTTCCTTGGATGGTGGGGCCATGTTTGGAACTGTACCTAAAGTTTTATGGGAAAAATCGAATCCAGCAGACGCCCTCAATCGCATCTGTATGGAGGCGCGAGCAATGTTATTGAAAGGTCATGGTCGTGTCATCTTGATTGATTGTGGCAATGGTTCAGATTTTATAGCAAAACACGGAGAAAAAGCAGGGCAAAAATTTGCTTCGATGTATGGTGTGGATGAAAAAGGTCCAAGTCTATTGAAGAGTTTGGAAAAATATGGCGTCCAAGTTCAGGATGTTACGGATGTCATTCTGACACATCTGCATTTTGATCATTGTGGTGGAGCAACTTGTGAAAGAAATGGACAAATTGTTCCGACGTTTCCTGCTGCTCGATATTATGTTCAAAGACGAAATTGGGAGACCGCTCAAAATCCTAATCTGCGTGAAAAAGCCAGTTACCTAAGTGTCAACTTTCAACCACTTCAATCTGCAGGAGTTTTATGTTTTTTAGAAGGGCAATGCGAAGTCTTACCTGGAATCCAGGTGATTCCTTCTGATGGACATACTCAAGGACAACAGATGGTCAAAGTCGCAGATCAAAATCATTCCTTGATCTATTGTGCCGATGTGATTCCAACAAGTTCCCATGTGCGTTCAGCATGGGTGATGGGTTATGACTTAGATCCCTTAAAAATAATTTCTGAAAAAATTGAAATTTTAAAAAAAGCAGTAGAACAAAAAACATACTTATATTTTGAGCATGATCCTTATTGTGATTGTGCTTTGGTCCAGTCAGATGGGAAAGATTTTCAGGTCAGTGGTCGATATTTGTTGAGAAGAGCGACCCAAGAACGTCTGACCTAGGTCTGAAAAATTCAGTTAGATCTGTAGTCTTTTTCTTCATGCACCGAAAAGAGACTGCGGAGATAACTATGAAATATTTTTGTGTTTTAGCATTAGCTTTGTTTCCTTATTTTGTTTGGGCGGATGCTTACGATCTGCCACAAGTGGTTGCTATTGAAAGTCGCTTGTTTCAAGTAAAGAATGAGATCACTCCGGAAATTGGAATCCTTCCTTTGGATGCTTTCAATAAAAGTTTAACTTACGGAGGGACCTACACACATTACTTTAGTTCCTATTGGGGTTGGGAAGTCATTGAATTTAAAATGGCAAACAACATGAATACGGGGTTAAAGAATGACTTGATTACTCAATTCAATGTGCGCCCACAAGGGATTTTAGATTCAATTAAATATTATGGGATGACGAATTTAGTATACACCCCTGTTTATTCGAAAAACTTATTTTTTAATCAAAGTATCTACCATAGTGATACCAGTTTGGTTTTGGGTGTAGGAAGTGTGAATTTTGAATCGGGAGAATCCGCTCCAATTTTTGGTGGTGGATTGATGTTACGCTATTTTCTGGGTGCAAATACCAATATTAAACTGAATTCGCGTCTTTATTATCATACTGGTCAAAATAAAAGTTCCAATTTTTTGTTGGCATTAAATCTTGGATTTTCAATTCAGTTCGGAAGTTCTGGAGGAAAATCTGGTGAATAAGATGGGTTTTCTTATTTCTATTTGTATTTTTTTCAGTGTCCCATCTTTCGCAGAAACTTGGGTCTATACTTCATTGCAGCCATTGCAATGGGAGGAATCCACAAAAGAGATTGATCAGGGACTTGGTAAAAAATGGTTGGAACTGAGTTTTCAAAATTACGAAAAAATGGAAAAAGGTCACCCTGAAGGATTAGAAAATTTATTAATAGCAGCTTTGGCAGCAAAATCACTCAAGTTGCCTTTATTGTCATATCTTTTGAATGTTCACATCATTAAAGTCAGTCCAGGATCGCAGGCTAGTTTCCGTGCTCTTCAAAATATTGATCAACTGAGTTTAGAGTATTTGTTTGATGAAGAAGAGTTAGCAAGGCTGATCAATCAAAATAATTTTGGCGAAGGACCTGAAAGCATTCAATCCATGAGGCATTATTATTTCGCTTTGGATGCTATGAAGAAAAAGCAAGCTCAATGGATTTTAAATGAATTGAATAAAATAGATCCGACGTCCATCTGGGGCCGTCGGATGAAATACCTAACAGCGTTGAATAAGTTAAAAAATAATGACCAAGAAGGAGCTTTAACTGATTTTGATCAGTTGGTTCAAGTTCAAGATCTTCCTCAGGTTCTTTCGATGAAGGTACGTCTGCAAAAGGCTCGTATTCATTTTGAAAAAAAAGAGTTTGAAGAGGCAGAGAAAATTTATTCACAATTTCTATTTCCAGGTCGTGAATTTGGGAAAGTCCTTTTGGAAAGGGCTTGGATTCGATTCTATCAAAGAGATTTCGCAACAGCCTTGGGGATTCTGGAAGCATTAAAATCTCCATTTTTTGATGTTGCTCGTACACCTGAACAATACATATTGGGACTGCTTATCTATAGAGAGCTATGTCATTTTCAAACTATAGCGGAAAAGGCTAAGGAATTTGATAAAATTTATGGTCCCGTGATTCAAAAGATTCAAAAACGCGAACCATTCGATCAACTGCAAGTTGTGATGTGGATTACATTATCTCATGGTGCATTTGTTCAAGAAGCAAATATTGTCAATCAGGCAAGATGGGAATCGAAATCATTGCAGGAAATGGGTTCAAAAAAATCTTCTTCGTTGCAGAAGATGATTCAGTTTTTAAAGAAAAAAGAAAAAATTGTCCAACGAAGATTGACTCAAAAAACAAGAAAAATATTAAAGCAGCAAGCTGGAAATATATTGGATAGTAACGATCAAGTGAAGTTTATAGAATATGTATCTCAGTTAGATCAGTATCGGGTTCTTGCCAAGGAAGATAAGTATTACGAAGCTGAAAAAGTGCAAAGATTTACATTTGATCGTTTGTACTGGCCCGTCCAAAAAGAGTACTGGTGGGATGAGGTTGGTAAGTATCGCATGTTGGTGAATGATCAGTGCGGAGGGAATCCATGAAAATTCTACTCTGGTTCCTAATCATTTTTAGCTCGATGTTTTCAATTGCGAATACATCGAAAAATTTAGCTGAAAAGCAAAAGTTGGAAAGCGCTATCGAGTTAACCAAGTCGAAAATTCGCAAACCCCAAGATTTGTCTTTTTTGCCTGATTTATACATGATGTTGGCTGATCTTCAGATTCAATTAGCACACATAAAAATGGAGATAAAAAAGGAATCAAGTCCACAGGCGAAGGGAAATGAAATTGATTTTACCGGAGAAAAAAAACTGATTCTGGATGCTTTAGAAAATTATAGAACTCTTGAAGAGAAATTTCCAAATTACCCAGGCGTTGACAAAGCCATGTATTTTATGGCGAATGAATATAAGGGTGTGGGTGATAATGAAAATGCTTTGAATACCTACAAGAGGTTGTTTCAAAAATTCCCAGATAGCAAATACGCAGACGAGGCAGTTGTAGGTGCAGGAACAATTTATTTTGAAAAAAAGGATTTTGATCATGCGATTTCTCTATTTCAAAAAGTGCTGCAATCGAAGTCTTCAACACTAAAAGGAGTCGCTGCATATAAAATTGGGTGGTGTTATATCAATAAGGAAAAATGGCTGGATGCGACTTTAAGCTTTCACCGTGTTTTTGAAGAGCAGAACCCGAAAGTTATGGCAACTGGGGCGATTGATAAAAAAAATGATGTACGGGAAGAAGCGCTTGTTGCATCAGTCTGGCCAATGCTTGAACTTCAACCCGAGGAAACACAGAAAAACCCAGTGTTTTTAAATCCACTCATTTATTATAAAGATCGATCCTATGATATGAACTCCTATCGACGAGTATTAAGTCGTCTGGGTAAAAGATTGATATTGAAGAAACGAATCAAAGAAGCTCAAATCGCATTTTATGAATCTTTTCGCCTTGCGGATGATTTACAAACGCGCATTGATGCAATGGAAAGTTTTTATGACACGGCTAAAAAGCTTCAAGTGCAATCATTTCCAGAAAATGCACATCACGAAGTTGCAAAAACTTTAATCTGGATTGAAGAAGATGGGGAATATTTACCTCGTAAAATTTTTGTCTCTATTTATGAGCCACTTTTACGTGATTTGGTGACTATGATTCATAAGAAAGCAAAAGAGTCGGGACGATCGGATGACTTTTTGCAAGCTGCCGAGGCTTATCGTGAGTATGTCTTCGTCTATCCTTCCAATAAATACACTTCTTTGATGTACTTAAATATGGCAGAGGCCTACTTTCAAGGGAAGAATTTTTCCGAAGCAGGAGTATTGTACGAAAAATTAGCAAGCTCACAGAAAAATCTTAAGTCCCGAAAAGATTTTTATGAATCGGCTATTCGATCGTATGTGGAAGCATTAAAAGATCAAAGTTATGGAACAAATTTGGAACGAGTGCAGAGTCGTACAGGAGTACGTTCAATAGCAACCGTTTTTGAAAAAGAGTTTTCAAACTCCAAATCACTACCAATGATTCGATTTAATCTTGCAAAAACATATTATGATGAAAGAGACTTTCAAGCTGCAGCAAAACTTCTGATGGATTTTGTCAAACGACATCCTTCGGACTCCTTGTCAGAGCAAGCGTCATTGATGTTTTTGGATACCTATTATCAACAAGACAAAATGTCGGAACTGGTTCGTCAAGCAAATATCCTTCTATCTCTACCCTTGGATCCAAGAGTGAAGTCCACCATTCAACAAGTCGCCGGCCAAGCCCAATTTAAAAATGTACGATCTATCGCGGGAGATTTTGGATCGAAAGGGTATGCGTCTCGATTTGTTGAATTAGCACAAAAAGCTGGAAATTCTTCTCTTGCTGAACCAGCTTTGTACGAGGCTTTTTTATCTGCAAAATCAAAAAATGATCCTCAGGCCTTAGAGATTGGATCCACGTATCTGCGACAATTTTCAATGAATCCAAAAGCTTCTTCCGTATTATTGTCAATGATTCAATTGGCCTCCAATTTAGCTGATTACCGTAAGATGGTTTTGTTTATGGAAGCATTTGCAGACAAATTTAAAAATGATCCTCAATCGTTGGGATTTCAGCAAGATGCATTGCGAATGTCGGAATACTTAGGTGATATTGAGCATGCGACAAGGCTTGCAGAAAAACAAAATCTTCAGTTGAAAGTTGGTCAATTGCTAGCTCAATCTCAAGATTGGAATCGACTTCATAGTTATGCAACGAATATTCCTGGAGTGATCGGTCTTTTCTATCAAGGTTTAGCTGCCTACAGATTGAATAAACCCAATGCGCTGACATTGCTTGAACGTTTGGAAACAGCAGATGCGAATACAACTGTTCCTGAAGAAATGATGGCCAAGGCTCATGCCATGTTTATATTGGCTGAATCACAATATCGAATATTCTTATCCTTAGATAAAAAAGAAACTGAATTTTCAAAAGTACTCACACTCAAAAATGAATCCTTTCAAAAACTGAATCAGAGTTTGCAGAAAGTCATTTCTGTAGGCGTTGGACAGTGGTCTATTGCTTCTTTGTACTTGTTGGGTCGAGCTCAAAAGGATTTCTCTTCTTTTTTAAAGCAAGCCAAAGCACCAGCTGGATTAAGTCAACAAAAGTTAAATGAAATGCTGAAGCCGCAAGTTGATTCTTTTCAAGCCAGTTCTATGGCAAGTTTTTCACAATGTATCAAAGAAGCAGAAAAATCTGAAGTTCTCACTGAATATGTTCAAGGGTGTTTGTCCTCTGGGGCTGTTTCGATTTCTGAAAAATCACAGTCGACACCTTTGTGGAAAAGTCCTGGAGTTCAAGTTCAATTTAAGGAAGAATCAGCAGCGCTTGCTGAAAACCCAAAAGACATCAACGCTTTATGGAAAGTTGCTGTGAAGTTTTCCAGGTCTGGCGAATATGGAATGAGTTTGGTGACGATGCAAAAAATTTTAGATATCAAGGCAGATGATTTGAATGTCCAAGCATTTATGGCTGTCTTGTTTCAAGCTCAAGGGCAGGAAGAGTTAGCATTAGAAAAATTTCAAATGATCTTATCAAAGAATCCTGAACATCCCGCCAGTGTCCATTCTGTCTATGAGATTTATAAACGTATAGGTTTTAAGGAAAAAGCAAAAAAACTTGAAGCTCTGCATTTAAAATTGGGACCAGCTCCTTTTCCACTGTTTTTTGAATTTCAAAAAATGGGACGAAGGGGGAATTAAAAATGTCTGCGGTCAATTCTTTCGTGCTGGTAACAGCTAAAATCAATGGACAAATTTTAGCAGAAAAAAAGTTTGATCGATTTCCTATTTTGTTTGGGCGAAGTTCTAAATCTCATTTTCCTGTGCCTGGCCAAACGCTTCTTTCTGGAACTCATGGATCGATCACATTTGAAAATGGATATTTGGTGATCACAGATTTAAATAGCACCAATGGAATTCATTTTCAGGGAGAAAAAAGACCCTCATTTCGTTTTCAAAACAGCGGGGAATTTAGCGTAGGACCAGTTCATTTTTATATTCAGTATGAAAACCCAGATGTAGATCAAGATGCAACAAAAACGAACACGCGTTTGGGGGGAACTTCACCTGTTGCAAAATCCAGTCAGGGATTTACTTTGATGTATGATCCAGATATCGAAAAAGTAAAACCTATTGATATGACTTTGCAGGGTGTTGTCACTTGGGGTGGGGAAGTGTTTGATGTTCGTCAGTTTGGACGTGGAGAGAATGTTGTTCTTGGAAAAAATCCAACAGAGCCACTGTGTTTGCCTTCTCAAGTTCGATCTTTGTATTTAGGTCAATTTGTAGGAAAACGAGCTAAAATTATTTTGGATAAAAATACTTCGTGGAGATTATTGCATAAAGGGCGATATTACAGTTTTGAAGATTGCCTTGAAAAAAAGAGACTGACTGATCTAGGAAAAAAATGGCAATTGGATTTGCGTTTGGAAGATACTTGTTCGATTGACCTAGATCATGAGATTTCTGTGCATTTCCACTACGTGGAGCCTCCGTTTCCATTTATAAAGAAGACTTTGATAGAAAACAGGGAAGAATTTTATAAAGCGATTTCTTCTTCCATTTTATTTCATTTTTGTATTTGTCTTCTTGCTTATTTTTCGGCTCCAAAACCCGAACATATTCCAGTTGTTGACAATGTTCCACAGCGCTTTGCTAAGTTGTTGGTCGAGCCGCCGCCTCAAATTCTTGCTCCGCCAAAAATTGATCTTCCACCTCTATTGCAACCTGAAAAGCCAAAACCTGTAGAAGAAAAGAAAGAAATTGTTCAAAAGAAGGAAGTCCCTAAACCTCAGATGAAACCTCTGGAGAAGCCAAAGCCAATTGTAAAAAAAGAGGTTCCTAAGCAAAAAAATGAACAGCCGAAAGAAAAAGTTAAAACAGCTATCCAGACAAAATCAAATGAGGAGATAAAAGTTGTTGATTCTAAAACAGATATTCAGGCGACAACAACAAAAGCTCCTGAAGCTCCTGCCAAAAATCAAGAAGTCGATCAATTGATGAGTGCGCTGAGCGGATTAAGTTCAGCCCCAGCTGCTGGACCTCAGGAAATTAAAATCGATAAGAAGTTAGGATCAGGTGGAAAAGGTGGAATTTCAGGGGATATCCCTAAAACATCGGTTCAAGTCAAAGAAGGTGGGTTGAGTGGAGGAATGGAAGGTGGCGCACCACTTTTAGCAAAAGCAGCTCAAGGTAGTTTTGCAACAAAAGGTTTAGGAGGGGCTGTTGGACAACGAAATGTTGGAGGGGCTGTTGTTGGTGTTCCTAAATTTCAAAGCGCATCTTCTCCTCAGGGACTGACACAGCAAGAAGTTATGAAGGTGGTCACAGCCTCAATGGGTGAAATTCAAAACTGTTACGAAAGATCATTGGTGCAAAACCCAGGATTGGCAGGACGAGTGGAGTATGAATGGCTGATAGAATCTTCAGGAACAGTCACGTCTGTCAAGGTCAAGAGATCTGAAGTTGCACAGGGTGATTCTTTAAATCAGTGTGTTCAAAATGTTTTTCGAAAAATGAAATTCCCACAATCTAAAAATGGACTTTCCACAGTTGCAAATATTGGTTTCCCCTTTGGGAAACAGTAGGGAAAAAACTTGATCAAATCGATGCTCAATGTCAGCATACATCCATTCAGCAAATGAATGGAAAGGGGACTTTGATGTCCAAATTTATTTTATCCATTGATCAGGGTACAACAGGAACAACTGTTTCAATTTTAAATCATGCAGGAATACTTGTTGCAAAACATAATCAAGAATTTCCACAGATTTTTCCAAAACCAGGTTGGGTTGAGCATAATCCAGAAGATATATGGAAGTCGACGATCACTTCAGTAAAAAAGTGTCTTGAATCAGCTCATTTAAAAGGTTCTGAAATTGCTGCGATTGGAATTACCAACCAACGAGAAACTGTGGTTGTTTGGGATAAGCATACAGGTGCTCCCGTATACAATGCCATTGTCTGGCAATGTCGTCGCACAGAAGATTTTTGTCAGAAACTTAGGAAAAGCGGTTGGAAAAATAAAATTGCCAAGAAAACTGGTTTGGTGATTGATCCTTACTTTTCAGGTTCCAAAATACGATGGATACTTCAAAATGTTCAAGGCGTTCGCACAAGAGCAACGCAAGGGCATCTTCTTGCGGGAACAATGGATACTTTCCTTTTGTGGAAATTAACATCAGGTCGAACACATAAAACAGATGTCAGTAATGCTTCTCGTACGATGCTGATGAATTTAGGCAGCACCGATTGGGATAAGGAGTTGCTTAAACTCTTTGGCGTTTCAAAAAATTTACTTCCTGAAATTTGTGATTCTTCGGGTGTTTTTGGTCACACAGAAGGCTTGGGATTTTTACCAGATGGTATTCCGATCGCAGGTATTGCTGGAGATCAGCAGGCAGCATTGTTTGGGCAGACATGTTTTGCTGTTGGTGATGTGAAGTGCACGTATGGAACTGGAAGTTTTATTTTATTGAACACAGGAACTCAAATTGTTCGTTCGAAACATCAATTGCTGTCGACGGTGGCTTGGAGATTGAAGGGGCAAAAAACTGTCTATGCTTTGGAAGGTGGAGCATTTATCTGTGGAGCCGCTGTGCAATGGTTAAGAGATGGATTGCAAATAATTTCAAAAAGTAAAGATATTGAGGCTCTTGCGCGTCAGGTAGATAGCAGCCAGGGGGTGGAGTTCATTCCGGCTTTAACAGGGCTTGGGGCTCCATATTGGAAGGCCGAGGCTCGAGGGCTATTGTGTGGAATTACTCGAGGGACAACGAAGGCTCATATTGCTCGAGCAACTTTGGATGCCATGGCATTGCAGAACGTAGATATTTTGCAAGCAATGAAGAATGATCTTGGGAAAAAATTAAAATCAATCAAGGTGGATGGTGGTGCTTCTGAAAATGATTTACTGATGCAACTTCAATCCGATTATATGGGAATTCAGGTAATAAGACCTCAGTCGATAGAAACAACTTCGATTGGGGCAGCCTATCTTGCAGGCTTAGGTATTGGATTTTGGAAAGATGTTCGCGAAATTCAAAAAATTTGGAGAATCGATCAAGAGTTTCATCCATTACAAAATCCAAAGGCGATAAAAAGAAGAAAAGAGGATTGGCAAAGAGCAATCAAAAAAACGCTCTTAATCAAATAGAAAAAAATTTAAAGTAGGCCCTCGGCAAACTTGCCTTAGGTCCTAGGACTAAGGGCAAGTTCTTGACGCGCAAATCAGCGATTTTGTGTTTATTTCGATCATTTGGGACATGAGGGATTGCTCCTCATGCTCTTTTTGTATAATCTTAAAAAAAGGTTCAACGGAGGATAGATGCAAAAGCTAGTTTTAGCTTCATTGGTAATTTTGCTTGTGACAGGTTGTGTGAATGCACCTGTTCAACTTGCCAATTCGTCATCATCAGAAGTTGTCGCAGGATCTGTTGGTACGGGATCCTCTTCCGCTGCGGAGCCACAGCCCGTGCTTTTGCAAGATATCGATTCATTTCGTTTAGCCGATCCTGAGCCACCTGTTGTGAAAGATAAAGAGTTTGATGAAATTCCTGTGGAAGTAAATCCAAAAGTTCAGCAATGGATGGCTTATTTTCAAGGTAAAGGTCGAAAACATATGACTCGTTACCTTGGACGTTCGACCAGGTATTCTAGTCTGATGAAGCGTATCTTGCGTCAAAATAATTTGCCCGAGGATTTGATTTATATTGCCTTGATTGAATCAGGATTCAGTTCTGTGGCAACCAGTCGCGCGGCCGCAGTGGGATATTGGCAGTTTATTCGCGGAACTGGTCGTCGCTATGGCTTAGAGATTAACAAGCTGATTGATGAACGTCGAGATCCTGTTTTGTCAACTCAAGCTGCCGCTGCTTACTTTAAAGAACTCTATGGTATGTTTGGTTCTTGGTATCTTGCGATGGCAAGTTACAATGTTGGTGAAAATCGAGTATTAAGAGAGGTTCGTCGCAATTACACTCGAAACTTTTGGGAAATTGCAAGGAAACGTCGTCTACCAAAAGAGACAATGAATTACATTCCAAAGTTTATTGCAGCTAAGATCATTGCAACAGACCCTGCGAAGTACGGATTCAATGAGATTGAGTATGAAAAACCAATTGAATTTGAACATGTAACAGTGGACCAACCTGTGAATTTGAAATTGATGGCGCAGAAAATGTCCATGGATTATGAGGAGCTAAAGAAGTTAAATCCCAAATTTCGTGGAGAGGTTGCTCCATTGAAGC
>CAZFSX010000043.1:0-1541 GCA_964522115.1 uncultured Pseudobdellovibrionaceae bacterium
GCGCACAGGTGAAAAGTGAGAAGCTGCCAAAGAAAAATAATTGGCCGCACCACCTAGAGTACGGTCCACCTTTCCTGCAGGTGTTTCAATGCTGTCATAACCCAAGCTGCCGACGACCAAAATCTCTGACACGACTTATTCCTCCGATTTTTGAATTAGAAATATCCATAAGCTGCGGCTTATTTTCGAACTCACTGGTCAATTGACCGCAAGCTGCAAAAATATCCCGCCCCATTGTACGTCTTAAAAGAACATGCGCACCACGATCCATCAACCTCTGATGGAAAGCGGCAACGGTTTCATCCGAAGGCCTTTCGAATCCAGAACCCGGATGCTCATTAAATGGGATAATATTGATTTTGCAAGGAACAGAACGCGTGAGTTTCACCAAACGATCTGCGTCCTCCAAAGAATCAGTCACACCCTTCAACAAAACATATTCAAAAGTGATTTTATCCCCGGTTGTTTCATAGTGCTGTCGGCAGGCTTTTAACAATTCGGCCAAAGGATATTTTTTATTGATCGGCATCACCTGAGATCGAATCTCATCATTCGACCCATTCAAGCTGACAGCTAAACGAGCCTTCGCCGCGCCAACCTTCCACATTTCTGGCACAATTCCAGCCGTAGAAACAGTCACCTTGCGACGAGAAAAATTCATTCCCCATTGTGTATGCAAAATATCAATCGACTTAAAAACAGCATCGGAATTATCCAAAGGCTCGCCCATTCCCATAAACACGATATTGCTTATGCGCTGACCATCTTTCAAACGATCATGGGCTTGCATAAACTGACCCACAATTTCTTCTGCCGTTAATCGACGCTTCAGTTTTTGTTTTCCCGTGAAACAGAATTTGCAGGCAATGTTGCATCCCACTTCGGAAGACACACACAGAGTCAAACGATCATCCGACGGAATCAAAACGGCTTCCACTGTATTGCAATTTTTCATGTCGAACAAAAACTTCTGGGTCCCATCCACACTGATCAAATGACTGATCACACGGGGCAACTCAAAACTGACTAAGTTCCCTAATTCTGCACGAAAATCCTTCGAAAGATTGGACATCATCGCAGGATCTGTCACACGTTGTTCGTAAACCCACTTGAAGAGTTGCTGAGCTCGAAATTGTTCTTTTCCAAGTCCTTTTAAGAACTTTTGAAGATCAGGCAAGCTCATGCCATAAAAATTGACAGGTGTATTCTGGCTGGTCGTTTCCATTTCCATAACAACTTCCTTTCGAAAGATGAAAGTCCTAACATTTCTGTTTTGGAAACTCCACGGAAATTTAGAACAGGGAAATCTTCACAGGGTCCCCTCATAGGGTTGATCCTCAATGTACTGCAAAAGCTCATGATCATGGCAAGGAACACAGCCGACTTGGCCTACCACAACCCCCGCTGCCATGTTGGCCAACATGCAAGATTGCTCAAGCCCAAGTCCCGCAACCAGTCCCAGGGCAAGGGCAGCAATCACCGTATCCCCAGCCCCTGTCACATCAAACACCTGACGAGCGTAAGTTGGAACCTGGATAATC
>CAZFSX010000043.1:1551-4027 GCA_964522115.1 uncultured Pseudobdellovibrionaceae bacterium
TAATCTCATTCCCCGAAAAAATGGTCATGCCATCCTTCGACCGCGTCATGACGATTTCCTGGGTTCCCACTTTTTTTTGAAGAGCACGACCCACTTCATAAACACGGTCTGGATGATCCCGCAAATCATCATAATTCAACCCGGAAAGAGCCAGAGCTTCATCGAAATTAGGTTTCAGCAAATCAACTCCCGCATAAAACTCTCCCACATTTGCCCGATGAGGATCCACCATCACTTTCCTGCCGGCCTGATGGCACAACTGAACAAGTTTTTGCATCAAACTCTTCGACAAAACTCCTTTGGCATAATCTTCCAGAATCACACCATCGACTTCAGGAAGAACCTGACGCACTTTCTGCAAAAGCTTTTCTTCTGTTTCTTGGGATAAATACTTGCGCGTCTCATAATCCACACGAACGATATGGTGATGCTTCGCCATGACCCTTGTTTTACGAGTGGTGGGACGATCTGCATCGCTGACCAAATACTGAGTCGAAACCTGATTTTTTTGAAAAAGGTCCTTCAAAAAGCTGGCTCCCTGATCCTGTCCAACAACCGAGACTAAATAGGGAATCCCCCCCAGGGATTGAATATTCTGAGCCACATTTGCAGCAAGCCCCAATCTCATATCCGTGGATTCCACATCCACCACGGGAACAGGAGCCTCGGGACTGATTCTGCGCACTTCTCCCATGACGTACTCGTCAAGCCCCACATCACCCAAGATCAGAATTTTTTTGCCTTGGATCTTAGAAACGCTACTTTTTAAGGCCTCTTTCAATGAGGCATTTAAAGAAACCGTTCGAACCTGATACTTCTGAGATGTGAATGCTGACGTCATTTCTATGGACCTTCCTGCTTAGATATGGGGATACCCTAGCACGGGGTTTTCAGCTTATCAATTTGACAGCCGCTGTAATTTCTTCCCGTGTCAGATTTTTCTACCTCATAAGGACGAATTTCTGGTAACTGTGACTTCAAAATTTGTACCGTAAAAAGCTTTAAAAGCTTAAATTCCTCTTGTCACAAAGCGAGTTAGAAATGCGTCGAACTTTCATTTCCTCTTTCACTATTTCCATGGCTATGGCACTTTGGTCTGATCCATCCTTTGCCGTTCAACACAAACGCATTTCCCCTTCTGAAAATTCAGGTTCAAACCACTCTCACAAGGGACTCAGCAGTCAAGCTCCTGTTCTTGTCTCTTCCCAGACAAAACAAAGTACTCAAAAAAATGGAGGCGTCTTTGTTGCCGTCTGCGAGAAATCTTCCAGTAAAGTCGTGTTGCTGGAAGAATTGATCGCACAGAAAGAAAATTTTCAAATATCTCTTACCCCTTATCAGACAGCTTTTTCTAAAGCCATGTTGATGCTCAAACGTTTGGAACAAACTCATCAAGGCTTGGCAAAAATTTACCGTGGACGACTGCAAAACTTTAACTTTGTCACTCGTTGGGAAAGTCATGATCAACTGACGGCTCGTAAAATGAAAACTGCTGGTCTTTCCTGGGATGTCGTCACTGCCAATATTCAAGAGAATTTTATCCCTCAAGAAATGAAAAATTCAGATTGTCACCTTGAGCCTATCGCTCTACTTTACAAAACACCTCAGGAAACTATTCAAGGTAGAGATTCTGCTCTTGGAGAATATTCTGGATATGCCGTCCGTAGTGATTTGTTTCGTCAATTGAATGAAAACCAACGGGCGATGGTTTTATTGAATTTATTTATCACAGAGGATATGGTTGCCACTCAAAACAGTGCTGTGAACAATACCCTGAGTATTGCAAGACTTGTTGCACTCCTTTCCAGAGAAAATGCTTCTGTGAATTTGATCAACCAGGAACTTCAACGTCTTGGAATTCCTTATATTCAAAAAGGTGGATTTTTCTTTGCGTCTCGACCCCAAGAAGATGCTTCTTGCTATGGAGTGACTTGCTTAGATACCTACCCAACGAAGAACTTTGTCCTGAAAAAAAATGCTTTCAGCCTTCGTGCTCTGCCAGTAAAGTCATCTGGAGATTCAGAAGCAACCACAACAGCCCAAGTCAAATTGGATGCAAATGATAATCTCTCCTCCATTGAATTTTTTCATCACGATGCTGCTCTGGAAGTTAGCTTGAATGCTTCCACCACACAGACTTTTGCCAACTCCTTCAAGCTCAACATTGGAAAAGATCAGTCCTTCCGTGCCGATTGGAACAATGAGATTTTGAAAAGTATTTACTTCGAAGGAATGGGTGAACTGCATTTTCCAAACTTAGAAATATCAACGGGACGCTCTCGTATCACTTTACGCCTCAACGAGGATGGATCCTTAGCATCGATGGATCTGTTATCTTTAAATCCAGAAAGAACCATGGTTGAGATCCAAGGCAAAGTTTTGAAAACTGTCAGTATCTTTCAATGGTCTCAGAACGGAGAACTGAAGTGGATTTCTGCACAACCCAATTCCATTGATTTTATGGGGAATACTCTGA
>CAZFSX010000043.1:4037-4470 GCA_964522115.1 uncultured Pseudobdellovibrionaceae bacterium
TGAACTGCTCTGAATTATCTCGCACACTTTCCTCAGACGCCAGCAAAAAGGACAGCTCTGCTGTTGAGTTCGATATCCAAATTAAATGCCTTGATAAAATGGACGTGGATATTAATTTTCAAAAAGATGAGATAGTTCGAGCCAAGTTGGATTTGAGCAAGGGTTTTAATGTTATAATTTCTAACAAATTCAAAAAATTGACTCAAGGCGTGTTGGCAGAATCCGTCATTATGAAAAAATCCTTCCTTTCACTTTTTGCAGACAAAACATGCAATGAGGGCAAAAGTATCCAATGGGATCCCAAAGAATCAGTCTATCTTTGCGTGACAGAAGGAAAAAAATAAACTCTTTGCAATAGATTTTTCTAATTTTCGCTTATCGATTCACAAG
Source organism: uncultured Pseudobdellovibrionaceae bacterium (assembly GCA_964522115.1). GTDB lineage: Bacteria > Bdellovibrionota > Bdellovibrionia > Bdellovibrionales > Bdellovibrionaceae > CAZFSX01. Next base: position 4,428 of record CAZFSX010000043.1, read on the forward strand.
CTTTAAAATTTGTCCTATACTCCCCTTCATCTGAAGGGGTTTT
>CAZFSX010000043.1:4480-12993 GCA_964522115.1 uncultured Pseudobdellovibrionaceae bacterium
ATGGCCAATATATCTACGAACGATTTTGTACTCAATATCGCCACTGTCAACGGCAGCGGAAGTCAGTCTGCTAATCTTGTTCTGTTGAAATCTTTGTTTCGCATGGGCATTCCTGTTGGAGGAAAGAATGTTTTTCCCTCCAATATTGCGGGACTACCCACATGGTTCTGGATTCGAGCTAATGATCAGGGATTTGTTGGCAGAAAATCTTTAGCCGATATTGTAGTGGCAATGAACCCAAGCACTTTGCAAGATGATATTCAGACGGTTCGACCTGGCGGTTTTTTTATTTACAACTCCGATCTCCCTCAAAAACCCAACCAACAGCGCACCGATATTCAATGGGTCCCCGTTCCCTTTAAAACTCTTGTCGACAGCGCCACTGATGCTATTAAAATTAAAAAACTTTTGATCAATATGATTTATGTTGGAGTTCTCGCTCAACTTCTAAAAATAAATCCTGATGATCTAGATGGAGCCCTGAAAAATCAATTGGGTGGAAAAGAAAGTGTTTTAGAAGCGAACCGAAAAGCTCTTCGCGTGGGATGGGATTGGGCGGCAGCTCACTTACAAAATTTATCTTTTCCTTTTGTCACTGAAAAACGTCCCGTGAAAGATCAAGTTCTGATGGATGGAAATACAGCCAGTGCCATGGGTCTTCTTTTCGGAGGTTGTACCGTTGCGTCTTGGTACCCGATCACTCCCTCGACATCCTTGATGGAAACTTTTCAGAATCTTTGCCGCAAATACCGTGTGGATGCTTCGGGAAAAAATAACTTTGCCATTCTTCAAGCCGAAGATGAACTTGCCGCCATCGGCATGGTTCTTGGTGCCGGTTGGGCCGGAGCAAGAGCTATGACTGCAACCTCTGGACCTGGAGTCAGCTTGATGGCAGAGGCCGCAGGATTTTCCTACTTTGCCGAAATTCCCGCTGTCATTTGGAATGTGCAAAGAGCAGGACCCTCGACAGGTCTTCCCACTCGCACCTTGCAGGGGGATCTTTTAGAATCTGTATTTCTTTCCCATGGCGATACAATGCACCCCTGCTTGATCCCTGGAAATATTCAGGAATGTTTTGAGTTTGGCCAAACATGTTTTGATCTTGCAGAACGTCTTCAGCAGTTAGTGATTGTGCTGAGTGATTTAGAATTGGGAATGAATGTTTGGGCTCACCCAAGATGGGAATATCCAGAAAAACCATACGATCGTGGCAAGGTCCTTTCTGAAAAAGATTTAGAAAAACATTCTCACTTTGCTCGCTACAAAGATGTCGACGCAGATGGAATTCCTTACCGAACTCTGCCTGGCACTCGTCATCCTGCAGCTGCCTACTTCACAAGAGGTACGGGGCACAATGAAAATGCCGGCTACAGCGAAAAGGCCGCAGACTTTGAAGGCATGCTGACTCGGCTTCATAAAAAGTGGGAAACAGCAAAAAGCCTTGTCCCTTCCCCGATCCTTCAATCGGCTTCTTCCAAATTAGGTCTGATCAGCTACGGAGCTGTGGACATTCCTTTGAATGAGGCTTTGTTTGAGTTAAAAAACAAGGGTCTTGCTTTTGATTATATGCGCTTAAGATCTGTTCCTTTCTGCGACCAAGTGGAACAATTTATTCAAACTCATGACCGAGTCTACATCCTGGATCAAAACCGTGATGGTCAAATGCATAAATTATTGGGAATGGAATTTCCACATTTGGTTTCAAAAATGATTTCTGTCACTCATTTTGACGGAACACCACTGCCCGCAGATTTTGTGGTGCAAGCTTTGATGGAAAAGGAGTCTTAATATGTCTGAAAATAAAAACAGTCTTGGACTTGAGAAAAAAGATTACCTTGGTTCCGCATCCACAATGTGCACAGGATGTGGCCATGATTCGATCACCAACCATGTTATCACCGCTTGTTACCAGTCAGGCATTCATCCCTTTGATTTAGCAAAAATGTCTGGGATTGGATGTTCTTCCAAAATACCAGCTTATTTTATTTCCAAATCCTTTTCTTTCAATTCCATGCATGGACGTATGGCTCCAGTGACAACAGGAGCTCAAGCTGCCAACCATAATTTAACTTATCTGGGCGTCAGCGGTGATGGAGACTCAGGAAGTATCGGACTTGGTGGTTTTGTCCATGCCATTCGTCGCAATGTGCGCATGGCCTACATCATTGCCAACAATGGTGTTTACGGCCTAACGAAAGGACAATTTTCTGCAACATCTGACTTTGGTTCGACTTTAAAATCAGGTGAGAAAAATATTTTTGAAGGCATCGATCTATGCTCTTTGGCCTTGGAAATTGGAGCAACCTTTGTCGCTCGATCTTTTTCCGGAGATGCCAAACAGATGGTCCCATTGATTCAAGCGGCTTTGAAGCATCGTGGAACAGCAATTTTGGATGTGATTTCTCCTTGTATCACTTTTAATAATCATGATGGCTCCACCAAAAGTTATACCTATGTCAAAGAACATGATCTTGTTCTGCAAGAATTAGGCGTCATTTCTGGTGCGGAAGAAATTCAGGTTGATTACGAAGATACGGAAATTGTCACTCTGAATGATGGAAGCCAATTGAAACTGAAAAAATTGCGCGAAAAAGATCACAACATTCATGACAGAATGAGCGCCATGAAACTGCTTTATGATCACCGATCCAAGGGGGAAATTTTAACGGGCCTTTTTTATATTGATGAAAAAACCGATGATATGGCCACACGCCTTCACTTGAATGATCAAAGCATGGCAGCCCTTCCTGAATCCTTGGTGCGACCAGGTCGAAGCGCCTTCCAAGAAATCATGGATCAATATGCTTAAGACTTGGGAAAAATCGGCGGTGATCGGGATGATGATCGCTGTTTTTTTTCAAGGCCAAGCATTGGCTACAGATCTTCCTAACTTACAAAGTGTTCATGCTCCCACGAATCACAAGGTGGCCTTCTGTCGATCTCTTTTTTTCAATGGAAAAATCGTTGCGGAAGAACCCTATGATCAGATGGGGCGGGATTATCAAGATCAATTTTCTGCCTTCGTTGCAACTTCTGTGGCGACGGCTGATAATTTGCGAAGCTTGGCTGTCCAAGCTTTTCAGCTGCGCTTGTCGATTTCTGAAAAATACAATTCCTATTTTGTGTATGATACTCAAGTGCAAAACCCATGGTTCTTGCGATGGATGGGTATGGGATCTCGTCGTACTTTGGGGGTGGCGCTGAAAGGGACTCCGCGTGGAGATAGCATTATTGAATCCATCGATCCTGTTTTGCAGTTAGAAAAAATGTACCAAGAATCTGGTGGAGATAAGAAATCAAAGCTGTTTGCTTCGGAAGTTTCTGGTCCTATTGGATCTTCCATCCCCCTGCAATGGGGACGCAGAAAAGATCAAAACTTTGTGATGGTCCATCCTAAAAATGAAGAAGTCCCTTTATTTCTTGATTACTGCGAACAGCAGTGGCGGATCGCCTTAAATTCCTCGCTTCCCTCATGGAGACGAGCCCAGGCCTTAGCCCGTTTTGAGTGGCATTGGTTTTGGGCAAATCCCTTCGGTCGCGCAGGAGCCATCACAGGTGACGCTCTTTCGCTGATCGTTCAAAAACAAGCCCTGCGCGAGGGTTGGATTCTGCACGTGCGCGATGAGTTTAGGAATCAAGATTTGATCGCAATGAGGAGTCCACTTGTAGACTATCTTCAGCTTCGCCTTCAGGATTGGGGAGTCTTTGTGCCTGATTCCGCAGCAGAAAAATAAAATCTTGCTTGCGACTAAGGACCTCCTCATCCAGGAACGGAAAAAGTCCTTGTCATTGGCCACTCCGTTTCTTATAACAAAGAAATCAACAAGACGGTCCCGTAGCTCAGTTGGATAGAGCAACTGCCTTCTAAGCAGTAGGTCGCACGTTCAAGTCGTGCCGGGATCACCACTTTCACTTCCGAAACGGAAATGGCAGTTCAGGGATCTTGTTGGATTTTCCTTGTCAATCCTCTTCCCCATCTTGGTAAAATTACGGCTTAAACACTTCATGGAGAAAGCATCGTTATGTCAAATACTCATCGTTCAGAACTCATACGACTCTATCGCCAGGACTTCTTAGATGCCTTGAATACTTTGGAACACAGTTGGAAAAAACTTCAAAATTTAACTCTTCCAGAAATAACATCAAAAAACTTAGATGATCTTGAAAGTTGGGAGGCGCTCACTTCTCGGTTTGCGCGAACAACTGATATTTTTTTAAGTAAATATATACGACTTCTGATTTTAGATTTAGACCCAGGATTTCGTGGGGAAATGCGAGACTATTTGGATAAAGCCGAAAAATCGGCATTGATCACCAATGCCGACCAATGGATGAAAATTCGAGAATTAAGAAATAAAATCGCCCATGAATATACATCTGAAGATCTTTTAAAAACTTTGAAAGATGTTCTACAATTGACGCCATTCGTGCTTGATGAACTAGGAAAGCTTCGCTCATGAGATTGCAAGCGGATCAAATCCAAGCCATCCATTCTTGCCTTCAAAAGTTTTTTCAAACAATACCCTATGAATTGTATCTTTACGGAAGCCGCGTGCATGATGAACTTCGAGGCGGAGATATTGATATACTCATTTTGACCGAACAATATGGCGTAGAACTTTTTGAAAAACTCCACCTCGATATTCTGGTGGAAATAAAAAAACAAAAGTCGATTGGAGATCGAAGAATCGATATCAAAGCAATCACTTCAATGACTCTACAAACGCATCCCTTTTTTAGAAGTATTCACGAAACGATGGTCAGAATCTAACCCAGCCCCTGTGACAGCTTCATATTGGTTCGGCAGTGGTAACAATAGATTTTGATGAACTTTTGTTTTTTGTTGGGATGCAAGCCTTTTTCAGAAAAGGGAGCCGAACATTTTGGACATGGAACATTTGCAAGGTCAATGAACTTTGATTCTTGAAATGTCAACCAAGCCATCACCCCAGCTGCGATAAGAAATCCTGGCACCAGAACAAAATGCAAAACTGGAACAAAAATTGAAAAAATGGAAATCCCAAAGAGAATAAAAAATATTTTCAAAGATCTTTTCCAGCGGGTCGTCATGCTGTACTCAATCTCATTCAAATCGACGGAAGTACGAGAACCATCATCAAAAATAAAATTCATTTGCATCAAAAACTCCAAAATCAATCTTTGGGTCAAAGAAGATCATCATCAATGATATCGACCGAAGGATCAAATACATAATGTCAGTTCAAAAGTTCTTCACATGAAAAAACTAGATTCCTCAAGCTGTGTAGGGTATCGTTTCGCAGGACTCAGGGAATTCCAGCCCTGATCAGGAGATCACCCAGATATGAATTTATGGAATTTATGTGCCATTTTGTTTTTTTGTTCTACAAGCCTATTTGCAAAGGCTGATATTCAATGCCATGAAATTTTTCAACAGGCTTTCCATCCACCCAGTCAGCTACAAATTTCAAACCCCCACAAGATCACTCACATTCTTTTTGATATGGATGGCGTTCTGGTGAATGATGCCGAAGGCTTGGCACATCGGCATGGAATCACCGTCGAAGAGTTTTACCATCGACGACAAGCGATGAAATCCTTGGATCCTAAGTTTAATTATAGCGTTTGGTTGATCCAAAAATATATCCAAACAACCCCGCTTTTTGAAACCCACCCCCCTATGCCTTATTTAGAAAAAATCAAACAGTGGATTTCTTTTTGGCAATCCCAAGGCATTCACGTCAGCATCCTGTCCTCGGTCAGTTCATTGACGGATTTTCAAGACATGATCGCTTCTCAAAAGATAATGTGGCTGAAGAAAAATGAACTGACACATATTCTTGCCGTCTTTGCGCGAGGATCCCATGACAAAAAAAACTTTGCTCAAAAAGATTTTCTCTTGATCGACGATTCGCCATCCAATACGACGGAGTTTACTCAAGCTGGTGGCCAAGCCATCCTGCATACATCTTTTGAAGATACAGAAATGGCATTAAAACAACTGCAACTTCTTCTTTAAAAAAAAATTAAAGCTTAGAAATTTTTAAAGGATCACCCACAATCCAAATATGATCTCCGTCATCAAGAAGAAGACTTGAATCTGGATTTAATATACGACGTCCCTTTCTTTCAATACCAACAACGAGTCCATCAGTGATTTCTCGTATACCAGAATCTCGAATCGATTGTCCCACCCAAGAGTGATCTTTATTAAGAGAGATCGAGTGAAGCTCATATTGCTGGTTGCACACAGTTTTATGTAGATGAGTTTCAAGCAACTTTGCAAATTGGCTCAATTGATCATCAGTACCTATGATTAAAAGCTGATCATGAGCCATAATAAAATCGTCACGGCGGGGAGCTGCAATCTGCCTCTGCCCTCTCTCGATCATTGCAATAGTAACTCCATAATTTTCTCGTACACCTATCTCTGAAAGTTTTTTCCCAACAAGTACAGAATCTGGACTTACGTGTAAACGTGATAAATGAGCATCCCAAGGAGCTAGTTGAGAAATTAACTTTTCTCTTTTTAAATCACTCTTCTCATGAAGATGGGAAAGAAACTGCGCTTCAAACCATTGGTAAATTTTTGAAAAATTATGAGCTCCCAAAAATCCCGCCACTAAAGTACAAATTGCAACTAAAAGAAACGACCAAAATGCAGAAATAAATTGAGAAATCAACATACCTAGCATGAATAAGGAAAACAAAATTCTAGCCGCTAAAGCTAAAAAAGTCTGTGATGCTAATTTTTTAATATCTTCCATTCGATAACCCTGTACTTGCAACAAGGATGAGCTATTGACTATGGCCCATAATGATGGTGACGAAAGTAAAATGGCACATACCACACAAAGCAAATTTGCTGAATCTTGATTTTTAATATGTTCAACAGCGACCGGAAATATCCATTTTTTTACTGAAAATCCACTGGCAATAATTACTACCGAATTGAAAAACAACCTAAATACATCAAGCTTCAAAGAAGATGATGGATAGGAAATCGATTCCATCTTAACATCATCCACAGCACGGTTTTTTAAGCCCTCGGGTAATTTTTGATGAATCCACTGATAAAAGGGCTCGCTGCCTCGAATAAGATAGGGGGTCGTCAGAGTCGTTAAAGCAGATACTGCAACTGCCACAGGATATAAAAATTTTGAGGTGACACCCAGATGAAGCCCCAATGTTGCAATAATAAATGAAAACTCACCTATCTGAGCAAGACTCATACCTGACTGAATAGATGTTTTGATACTCTGACCACCAATCAGTGCTCCCAAGGTCACACTCATAGTTTTTCCCAAGATAACAGCGATCGAAATCAAAAGAATGGCATTCCAATATTGCAAAATAGGATCAATCTCTATCAGCATTCCAACTGAAACAAAAAAAATAGCTGCAAATAAGTTTTTAACTGACCTTAGATTGTGTTCAATTTTTTCGCCATCTGAAGTTTCAGCAAGAACTGAACCCATAATAAAAGCACCTAAAGCTGAAGAAAATCCAGCTTGATTGGCCAAGATAACCATCAAAAGACAAAGTCCCAGGGAAAGAATCAGTGAAATTTCCTCATTCATTAAAGAACGAGTATGTCTTAATAACCAAGGAACGAAAAATATACCTCCTAAAAACCATATTGATAGAAAAAATCCCAACTTAGCTGTAGAAATTAAAAGATCCGTTCCTTGAAAAGAATTTGTAACGGCAATCGTTGATAATAAAACAAGCAATAAGACTGCCACAAGATCCTCAACAATCAAAACTCCAAAAACGAGCCCTACAAAACCACGTTGTCGAAGACCTAATTCATCCACAGCCCGAATGATTATCGTGGTTGATGAAATCGCAATCATTCCTCCTAAAAAAAGACTATCAATAAAGCTCCAACCAAAAAACTGACCTATGATATAGCCTAATCCTAACATTAGAGGAACTTCAATCACTGCTGTGATTGTTGCTCCACGACCTACTTTGAAAAGTTTTTTAAAACTGAATTCCAAACCCAAACAAAACAGAAGAAATATAACTCCAATTTCAGCCCAAACTTGTATTGCATCCTTTTCCTGAACTGTTGGTAAAAATGTCACTTCAGGACTAACTAAAAATCCTGCTAATAAATAGCCAAGTACCACAGGCAGATTCAATTTTTTAAAGAGCAAACTAAAAAAACCTGCCGCTAAAAGAATAATTCCAAGATCTTGAATAAATGGTGGTAAATGCAAAGCCCAACTCCCCAGTTTTTTTTATTAAACAACAGAATAAAAATGATGACAAATATGAACTTTTCAAAGCATATGCCCATCTTTTGATTGACGAAACATTTTTCCACAACTGTAATTAAATGTACTTTTTTAAGAAATGGAGTCTTCGTGAAAAAAATCATTTCAGCCTTTTATGTTCCACTTTTAACTTTATCACTACTTTTCTTCAGCATAATTTCTTGCACAAAACGCACTCCAGCTGAAAATCAAATACCTACACCATCCGCTTTTTCTCAAATTGATGAATCCATTTTGAATCAAAGCGCTCAT
>CAZFSX010000044.1:0-12973 GCA_964522115.1 uncultured Pseudobdellovibrionaceae bacterium
CATCCCAAAAAACTTCCCCACAGTGATCCTGCAAGAATATCCAATGGATAGTGAACTCCACAATAAACCCGCGAGTAGGAAATAAGAAAAGCAGCTGGAAATAAATATTTGCGAGATCGCGGAAGCAAGACACCTACGAAGGCTGCGATGGCAAAAGAATTTGTGGCATGATTGCTGGGAAAACTATTTTTGCCTCGGTAGACGGATCGCACTTGTATTTCCGATTCCACATAAGGGGGGCGTAGGCGTTCAATATTTGCTTTTAAAATACGGTAAGCTGTGAAGTCAGAAATCCCGACCGTCACAATTAGACCCAACATCAAGAGTAAAAATGTTTTCATTCCCATCTTATAAAAGGCGAAGAGAAAAATCACAAACATCGGAATTAAGAACCATGTTTGATGGTGCAAATCTGTGATGGCAGGAAAAAACTGATCCAGTAAGGGATGAGTCCCCACTTGATTGATCCAAGAAAATGCGATGCGATCCCAATGCACGATATTCTGTATGAGTTGTTCCATGGGTTTATCTTAAAACCTTTGTCTAGTCTTGCCTAGTTCTAAAGTCGAATTTTTAAAAACAAAGGGGCAGGAAGGGGGACAACACCTCTGCAACGTGAAAGAATAATTTCATGATTGAACTGATAAGTCTTTCCGGAAAATTGATTCATTTGAACTGCGATCAAATTCGATTTATTGAAAGCAGTCCTGACACCATCATTCATTTTATGGATGGAAAAACTTTGGTTGTGAAAAACTCTCAAGAAGAAGTCGTTCGCAAAGTTTTACAATTCCGACAGCTGATCGCAAGAGGGGATCTTTCGTGGACATAACCAGCATTCTTGGACTTTTGATTGGTATCGGTGGAATCCTTTTAGGCAATGTGATTGAAGGAGGCCACTTAGGGTCTCTCATGCAAGGTCCTGCGGCAGTGATTGTTTTTGCAGGAACATTTGGAGCTGTCTTCGTCAGTCACAAGAAAGATGATTTGCAACAAGGTTGGCGCATGTTGAAATCCGCCTTTCGAGCCGATGATGAAAGTGTGATGGAAAAATCATTGAATCAAATTGTAGATTGGGCACGTACTTCAAGAAAAGAATCCATCCTTGCTTTAGAGCCTAAGGTTGCAAGCATTTCAGATGAATTCACACGAGATGTTTTGCGCACAGTTGTGGATGGATTGGATCCACATACAATCCGAGATATTTTTGATCGTCGTATCGAGGTCGAAGAAGACAAAGCTCTTTCAGGTGCTAAGGTATGGACCGATGCCGGAAGTTATGCTCCCACCATAGGAATTATTGGAGCTGTCTTGGGATTGATTCACGTGATGGGAAATTTGTCGGATACCAGCAAGCTAGGATCTGGTATTGCAACGGCCTTCGTTGCAACCATTTATGGTGTTGCTAGCGCCAATCTGATTTTTCTTCCCCTGGGTAATAAGTTGAAAAAGAAAGCCATGCTGCGAATTCGCGAAAAAGAAATGATCTTGGATGGGTGCCTGTCCATCTTGGCAGGATTAAATCCTGTGATCATCGAAAATAAATTGCGCGCTTATCTTTCCAAAACTGAAATGAAGTAATCCTATGAGAAAAAAACGAGCCCATGAAGAGCACGAAAATCACGAGCGCTGGTTGGTCAGCTATGCAGACTTTATCACTCTGCTGTTTGCATTTTTTGTGGTCTTGTATGCAACCTCTTCACAGAATGAAGAAAAAGAAAAGAAGTTCGAAGAAAATGTGCGTGCAGAATTTAAATTGGCCTTTGTTGGCGGTGGCCAAGGTGGAGTGGGTTCGAGCTTTGGATCTGGCGGACTTTTTGGAAACGTTATTGATTCTGTGGACGCCTTTCCCAGCAAAGGAAAGGGTGCCCTAGAGGTTCGAGATTTTTTGGAAAGAGCTCTGCGAAAAAACTTAACTGCTGAAGAGCGCCAACAGTATGTAGCCAATTTAAAAACAGATGCAGGAGGAGTTCGCCTCAGCTTGGCCGCTCAGGAACTGTTTGCACCAAATTCTGTGAAACTCAAACCCCAGGCCATGCATGCATTAGAATCTATTTCTCAAATTTTGATCAAATCCCCTTACCATATTCAGATCGAGGGGCATACGGATCGCTCCTTGGAACAGACGGGTCAGCCATCGGGTCAACAGCAGGTTACTCAACAAGCACCTGAGAATGCCTGGGACCTGGCAAGTCTTCGAGCCACCCAAATTGTCAGGTACCTGATCAAGGTTCATAAATTGCCGGCAGGACAGTTATCCGCCGTCAGTTACGGAGACACGCGCCCTGTCGCCAGCAATAGCACCGAAGAAGGCCGCAATAAAAATCGCCGTATCGAAATATATATTCAAACCCAAGAGTATCAGGGCGAGTAAGTTCTGATCAACCCCATGGCCCAAAAATAGAAAGGCCCAGTTGGAATACCAACCAGGCCTTGTAATCACGATCACCTTTGTACGGCGATCTTTGAGACTTAGAACTTTGGAACTATTTCAAGCACTCTTCAACTTTAGCAAGAAATTCTGAACCTTTTTTCATTCCTGCTTTTGGAGCAACAATTTCAGCCGCTGCACGAATGGACTCCAACAAAGATTTTTTGCTGTCCAATTGCTTCATAATTTCTTCTTTCAAAGAGCTGTATCCAGCCATTTGCTCTTCTCTGTAAAGCAAAATATTTGGAGAAAGAGTCACTAATTTCAATGCAACTTTAGACTCAAGAGAACCTTTTGGCAAAGTGCTTGCATACGTTGCATACTCTTCAAGGTATTCAAAAGCTACCTTATTAGCACTTATAGCAAGTTCTTTTTCTTTTTCAGTCATTGTTGCTTCGCTCAAACGCTGCATAACTTCAGCCATTTCACGCATTGAAGTGCTAACCTCTGTGGACTTCATAAGCTCAGCCGCTTTTGCTGTAGACAAAGCTCCTTTTGAATAACCAGCAATGATGCCAGCAAGTTCATTGTTTGCAGCTTTTCTAACCTTTTCAATTTCAGCTTTCACCTTAGGTGCTACTTTTGTTAGGTCCTCTCTGTTTTTAGTAAAATCGCTGGCAGTTTCTAAACGGCTCTTACCTGCTGCGAAGGAAACAGAAGCTACTAGAGCTAGTCCTGCAATTATCATTTTTTTCATTTGAATTCTCCTTTTTTAATTTTTGGTTTTCCTACTTTTTTAACCAAAATTTGTTTTCAATCCGAGATTCGGTATTTTTCCCCTTTTCCGGGCAAAAACTCAAATCAATTTTTTTTAACAATTCCTCATTTTTTCAATGACCAGATTCCTATCACGCCACAGCCTGTTTTTTCATCATTTCATTTGCATCAAAAAATGGTTTTGTAATTTTTTCATAAACCCTTTTTTGAATCGAATACTTTATTTCCCAAAATTTTTGTCCAAACGGGATCTTGCCTGCATAGCTTTTTGCATTGTGCTTTGAACTATCTGGTCAATTTTACTACGATTTTCAAAATCCATAAAAACTTGCATGCTTAAAAACTGAGCCATCTCCTGCATGTTTTTTTCAAGTCCTGCAAATATAAGCTTACCTAAAGCTAACTGATAATTATTGAACCTATAAGTTCTACTCAATGTGACATCATGTTCAACCGTATTAAGTTCTTCAAAAGAAGGAAATAGAACTTCTCTCATCTGAATCATTTGAGTTTGTGCTGTGTTCAGAATCTCTGTAAGCTCTTGAAAACTCACCGATGATTTTACTTCGTTTTGTCCTCGAATTTTTTCTATCTTGACCTTGGACGCCGCGATTTCAATGCTTTCCAAGATTTTTTCTAAGCTTGTTACAGCAACATGCTGACCCATAATTGGCCCTAAGGACTTCTGAATCTCTGGCGATTTCATCGACATCGCCATCCAAGATAGATCCAAGACAGGTGCTGTTGTGATTAGCTTCAAGAATGGGAACCACTTAATAAAATCTGAGCGATCTTGTTTCCACATCGATGTACTTGCGGGCGGCAGAGCTGGCAAAGAAGATACTGCTGGAAAATCCTTCTCTAGCTCTTTAGCAAAACCAGCTTTTCTTAAGGATTGAACCTGATCTTTCATCATCTCATTCAAAACCAGAAGGTACAATCGTCGCTCCTGGCGAAGTGAATCCAATGGACGAGCATCCATCCAGCTACGATTCAACACAGTCCCTGACTTCACCGACTGACGATCCTGCAATTGATCGTTACCATCCAAACCTAAAAATTCACGAGCCCCCTCAACAACCACATCACGGAAATAGACATTATACTTCTGAAACCACGCTTGAAATTCTGGCTGTATTTTCTTTTCCCACAGATTATTGACGATAAAACTAGGCTCGTTAATAACTTCCCCGGTCTGTAGGTTTTTCTGTGCGAATTGAAAAAAGACAGGGTCCATATGCTTAGAAAGATACATAAATATATTCTCTTCTTTGTACTTTTTCCCATCGCGAGTAAAGAAAATTGGCGTTGTGTAGACATTCGAATGAGCACTTCCAATTCCTATATCAGAACATGTTGCTCCAAAATCATCTTTACTATATGCCAGTCGGAATGGACGAAATCGAGAATAGTAACCCTCTCTATCTTCAATAACTGATTCACCTTTTGTAATATCTGGACCACAAATCATTGAAACTAAAATGTATTCGATCGCTGTTGGCGTTTCGAAAATTCCATAACTTTTTGGAAAGTGCTCATCAGCATTCTTCATGATTTTACGAAGAGTGGCTGGTTCTTGCTTTTCTTGAGCCGCTAAAAACTTAGAAGCTAATGCTTGAGATTCTTTTTTAGCCTCTGACTGTTTCTTTTGCTCTTCAAGAACCAGCTTCCTCATTTGTTCAAGACTGAGTAGGATTTTCTTTTTATCTGCAGAATTTTCATTTGCCACTTTCGCAGCTTTGTCATCAATCTTTTTTAAAACCCTTTCATGCTCATCCATCAAAGCACTATCATCACTAACAATTTTGGAGTTAAGAACCTCACTCCACCACCACAAGCCAGAAGTCATTGCTGGCATTGGGCTTCCTAATTTATTTAAAAATGCTTGTAAAAACTGGTAAAGCTCTGGTTCATTCCCCTGCTGTACAACTTTTCCAGCAATCACTTTTCTTATATCAGCTAATGCAGCTCCTGCTGTTTCGTCATTTTTTAAATCTTCAAAGTCTTTCGTTAATCTTTTGGCCATCATCAAGTTCATATTGGAATACCCAACTTTTTCTATCAAAGTTTTTGCGTTGTATTCCTTGAGTGCCATATCTAAAGTGAGTCGTTGCCCCTGCTTTACAATACTTCCACTCAACAAACGGCTGTCTGGTTCATTTTCAGCAGGTGAAAATCGAACACCAGCATAAGGGTTAAGATCTGTCAGCTTAACATTTTCTTCCCGTCTTCTCTGCTCACGACGACTTTCAGCCTGCGTGTACAAAAGTCTTCTTTGCTCAAACATTTTCGTAATAAATGTTTGGTAGGAAGCTTCTGTTACTGAGTACTGTGTATTGATTTTATCAACAAAAGTCTGCCAGCTGTAAAACTTTTCATAAAAACCAGATTGTCGCATAGCTCGAAAGGCTTCACTATAGCGACCGAACTGCTTTAATTGATCTTGTAAATCAAGATAGCAATTAGTTTGCCCTTTACGAGGCCCTCGAGCATCTTTACAAACTCCGGGACGTTCATCAGCCTTCCAACCAGCAACTTTCTTATTTAGCAGATTTGCTACGATATTTTGGGATGCATTTTCAATATCAAAGGACTGAGTGAACGTTTGATAATTGGTCAAGATTGGCCGACTAAAGAAGTGATGATCTAAATACATGAAGCCTGCAAACTGAATCATTCCACCAACAAATTGCCCAATCCTTAGAGTCCATCCAGCACCTGGAATCAATGTGGCACCGACTTCAATTCCAGCCATTCGAAATGCCATTGTGCGAACATTGCTTGCTACTTTTTGCGTAAAAGAAGTCGATCCTGCAATTCCAGAAACTGCCTTGCCAATTCCACCAAAAACAAGACGCTGCCCTTGGGCTGCTGCATATGTCGATGCCATCATCGACACCAAAGCTGGTGTCCAACTGTCCAATTTATTGCGACGTCCTTCGTAATACCAAGTCTCTAAAGTTTTCTCACAGGCTTTATCTTTATCAATATCACTGACATCTGCGTAGCCTGCATACCCTCGAGCGCAAGTTAAAAGATCCTTATCATGAGCAATTTCTGCAATAAGGCTTTGAGCCATCATTCCGGCACTCATGCTCAAATAAGGAATCATTTGAACTGTATATAGCCGGGAAAACATATTTCCTTTTGCCATTAAATTTTGTAAGAACGCTTGGCCTTCATGATTAGCAATAATAAATGCTAAAAGACCAAATTGAGTGATGGGATCCATTTGACCATCAATAAAGCGCTCAACCCCAGCAGGATCTGCCGCCAAATCTGTCATCACTTTGTAGTAAGCCATTCCTCCAATAACTAAGCCCATTTTCACCATTTCTACAGGCCATACGACAGAGTACTCTTTTGTTTTTCCCCCAAGATATTGAGCTGTCGAATAAGCACCTTCAACATACTTGCTGGGAGTGACTGCATTTTGAGCTAACTTCGCAAGTTTTTCTTTCAATTTTTTAGGACTTGCTTCCATTGCTTCTGTAATGGATTTGGGCTTTTTCATGATGATGGCGTGTCTTTCGCCAATTTCAACACTATCTGCTTTCATCATTTTTGCTTGCAACAGGATTTTATAGACCTCTGAAAATTTAGCATCTGGGTATTTCACTTCAGATTGACGGTCATCTTGTTGCCGCTTTTCTTCTTTTTTAAAGTTGCGATTATCGCCCACGCCTTGGGCTGCAACAGAGGATGCTGACTCCATCTGTAAAGGATTATTGTATCCCTGACGTTCTAATGCTTCCATTTCTTCAAACTGTTTTAAGACATAATTAACAGCTTCAGATTCTTTGGAATAAGGAACCTGCTGTTTCATACCCCAAGCTTCAATAGCGTGCTTCTGAAATTCCTGCTGCTTTCTAAAAGCTTCTTTTTTTGCTTTTTTCTCATCTTTACTTAGGCTACGCGAAGCTTCAGAAGCAGTTCCTTCTATTTGCTGTTGTTCAGGAGCCGCCTGCGCCCAGGCGCGCGAGTTGATTGTTAGTACTTGAGCACCTAAGGCCATTTGTAAGCTGATGGCTCCGCGGAACAAAGACTTTAAAGAAAAATACTTCTTCATAAACACTCCTCGCATTTGAAATAGTGTAGTGCAAGACTAATGCCCTATTTAAATCGAATTGAGAAGAGCTTTTCCTTCAAAAGGACAAAAATTGCTTCCATACGACAAATGCTTAGACAGCGAAATTTTACCAGCATCATTTGATTTGCATTTGAGTCTTTGCAATTCAGGCATAGATTTTGTATCAGAAAGACACAACGGAGGCTCTATGAACGCTTATATTTCAAATGATGGTATTCCATCACAAAAACCATCAATTCTATTAAAAAAATCTTCTTATAGATTATTTTTATACTCACTATCACTTTGCTTCACAGCAGTGAGTTTCTTTCACACGAAGACAGTCCACGCAGCCAAAAGCAGAGAAGAAGTGCCCAAAACACTCAAAATATCACCATCAGCACTTCCTGCTCCAAAAAATGTTTCTGCAGATTTACAAGCTCTTCAATTGCAAAAAGCAGAACAACTCACAAAATCTTTCAACGGAAATTTGAATCACTGCGATCCTAAAAATATTCAGACCGTTGCTGTCTTCAAAGACCTCCAATCATTGGAAGAAGTCTTCTTAGATAAATTTACAGGATTGAGCTCCTATCAAGTTTTTCAAATCGAAGATGATTCTCAAATAGAAAAAGGAAAACTGTACACATCCGTTCTGAATGGATGGGTTGTTGAAGCCAAATATTTGGATCCAAAGACGATTGATTTTATCCACTTCCAAGGGCCTGCAAAGAAAGATCGATCCGCACCAATTTCGTGCTATTACCACATGGTCGGAGAAGAAATTGTCATCGAATCCGAAATTCTATCACCGAATGTTGGACCTGCAAATATGGTCGTTCGCGCCAATAACAAGTATTTAACAATGTATAAAAACCAATCCGTCACTGTTGATAACCTTGTGCAGACGATTTATTCATCATACAGAAAAACAGAAGGAAAACCTGATCAACTTTTCCGCCAGGAAATTTGGTCAACTTCCAAAAATAGCGCCGAAGTGATGAATTCTGCGAAAGTCTTTTTTATGAACAATCAACCTGAAGGGCGCCCTAGCTTTCTTCAAATTCGAGCCTTTGATCATAACCAAAGAGCTCGCGCAACAGGACCGAATGAAGTGGTTGTAGAGCTGGTCAATCAAAACAAGCTTCCATTGACCTTTCTTTCCAATGGAAAAATCATTCGTTTGCCTGATTCTGGATTGCTAGAAAAAATACAAAGCTTTCAGCCATCTCAGCTTTTGAAAACAAATTCCAAAAACGATACGGCAACACCTTCGTTTGTCTTTGGATCTTGCTTGCTTGAAATCGATCAAAAAACCCAGGCCTTCATGTTGGTAAAAAATACGCAAATGAATTTTGAAGGAGAACCTGCTCCTGTCAAAGTTGGTGCCCATGTTCTTTTGTCCCTGCCTGATGCATTAACACAAGCGAAGTGCTATTAATTTTCACACCCAAAATTGCTGACGCGGGGGTCTCTCCCCGCGTGTCTTGATTCTTTCTTAAAAAAACGTTAGCCTTTGCCAGATTTCATTCAAGTGCCATAACTCTGGAAAGGTGAACAACTATGACTGTCGACACTGGCGCCCTTCATTCTATTTTACAAGCCTCGCCCATCGTTCAACTGATACTTCTGATCCTGTTGATTCTGTCTGTTTTATGTTGGGGAGTTGCCTACAATAAATATCAAGAACTTAAAGTTTTACGAGCTGCCAATGAAAAGTTTTTGGCAAGTTTCTGGAAAGCGGAATCCTTAGAGTCCTTATTTGAAGATCTCCCTCATTTTGCGAAAAGCAATCTTTCTCGCGTTTTTAAAGCAGGATATCTCGAGATGAAACGCCTGGCGGAATCACCCATCAATCGAGAAAAATCAGCCAACAGTCTTCTTTCTTTGTCGGGTGCAGACAATCTGGAACGAGTTCTATTGAAGTCCACTGACAACGAACTTCTTTCTTTGGAAAGTCATCTGACTCTGCTTGCGACCACAGGAAGCACAGGGCCCTTCATTGGTCTTTTTGGAACGGTTTGGGGAATCATGGGAAGCTTTCAAAAAATCGGAGCCACAGGAAGTGCTTCTTTAGCTGTGGTTGCCCCTGGAATTTCCGAAGCCCTGATCACAACAGCCATTGGCTTAGCGGCAGCGATTCCTGCTGTTGTTTTGTACAATCATTTTGTGGCGAAAGTACGCAAAGAAGAAATGGAACTTCGTAACTTCAGTGCTGACTTTTTAAATATTGCAAAGCGCACCTTCTTCACTGAGAAATAGGGGGCCTTATGGGAATGTCTTCAGGTGGAGGCTCTGGACTTGGATCTCGAGCTACATTGAGCGAAATCAACGTCACTCCTTTGGTTGACGTCATGTTGGTGTTATTAATTATGTTCATGGTGACAACACCCTTGATGCAACAAGGGATTGAAGTGGACTTACCTAAAACTGCCGCCAGTGGAGTTGAACCCAAAACAGAACCCTTTGTCGTTGTGATCAATGCGCGCAAGCAAATCAGTGCAGGAAAACAATCGGTTCCCTTCGGGCAATTTCGTGAAAAGATGCAAGCCATTTCAAAAATGCAAAAAGATCGACAGGTCTATATTCAAGCAGACAAATCTGTCGATTATGGATTCGTGGTTGAAGTCATGGCAGAACTTCGTGCGGCAGGTATTTACAATATTGGTTTGATCACGTTGCCAAAAGATAAACAGTAATGGGTTTGAGGAATCAAATATCATGATGACAAATACAGAAAAAAGCCCTCTTGAAAAATCAGTGATGCTGTCTTTGTTGGCGCATCTTCTTTTTCTTGGATTTTTTCTTATCAGTGGACAACTTTTTCCATCATCTGCTCTTGTTTATGAACAAGCCATCCGTGTGGATCTTGTGGGCATGCCAGAAAAACTGAAAAACTTAGACTACGAAAAGGGACCTACCCATCAAGAAGTGGTCGCAGAACCACTGCAAAAAGCTCCTGAACCAAATCAGGAACCTGAGTCCGCCAAGAAGTCCAAAGTGCAGCCACAAAACGATGATGGGCCCACCGTCAATCTGGAGAAAAAAACAGAAAGTTTTTCCAAATCAAAACAAAGTGAAGCCTTCAAGAAATTGAAACTGAATGACAAATTCGCAGCCCTTGAAAGGGAATCTTTGCAAGAGGATGCATTAAAAAAACTCAATGCTCAAAAAAATACCACAACCTTTGCGGGTACTGACATTACTTCGGGCAAACAATTAAAGGGTGTGGCTCGAGTGGCTCATGACGGCTATTTGGAAACAGTGGAAATGCAAATTAAAAAGAATTGGTCCTTGCCCCCGTGGTTGGCTCGCAAAAATCTGCAGGCCCAAGTGATGATCAAAATTGATCGAGACGGTCATTTGTTAGAAAAAAGTTTAGCCAAATCCAGTGGAAACTCCTCCTTTGATGAGAACGCCTTATCTGCTGTGATTAAGGCCTCTCCCTATCCGGCTCCCCCCGCAGACTCGGTGGGCATTGTCAGTGGCGAGGGAATCCTGATAGGATTTCCAGAGTAAATTTAGATCTTCAAGAAAGGCTTTTTATGAAACGAATCCATCTCTTGTGCGGAAGTTTTCTTGTGATGTTTTTCTTCTGTCTGAGCGGCAGAACTCAGGAGTCGACCTCTGGTGGCCTGTACATCAAGCTTGGAGAAGCTCAAAAACAAAAAAATCTTTTAGCAATTCCAGCTTTGAATTACGAAGGAACCACGGCGATCACACCGAAGTACAGGCAATATGCAGATGAACTTCACAATATCATCAACAACGACTTGCAAGTGCTCAGCTATTTTCAACTTGTTAGTCCATCTGCCATGGAAGACACCAGCAAGTTAGGCATCAAACCCGTCCCTGCAGAAGGTGGATTTAAATTTGACTCATGGAAGGCTCTGAAAATTGATTTTCTGTTGCGTGGGTCCTTCTCTGTGGTGGGAAATCAACTGACTTTGGAAATGTACGCCTACCATGTCACAAAAGAACAACTTTTGATGGGAAAAAAATATAAAGGGGACATTCAGTCCTTGCGCCGTATAGCTCATACTTTTTGCAATGACTTCATTCAAACTCTGACGAATCAAAAAGCTTTCTTCTTATCGAAAATCGTTGTGGCCTCGGACCGCTCGGGGGGTAAATCTCGAGAAATATTTGTAATGGATTGGGACAATGCCAACGCAGAAAAAATCACCAGCCATCGAAGCATCACTTTGTCTCCAGCCTGGTCTCCTGACGGAACTAAAATTGCTTACACGGCCTATACTAAAAGAGCCAAAACCAAAGCATGGAATGCAGATTTATTTGTCTACGATCTTTTCAAAGCTCAACGCTGGCTGGTCTCTTATAGGGACGGTATCAATTCCGGTGCAGAATTTGATCCCGATGGAAAACATATTTATCTTCGCGTTTCACAAACGGGAAATTCCGATCTTTATAAAATGACTATCGAAGGTGATTTGGTCAAAAAACTCACGAATGGACCCCATGGCGCCATGAATGTGGAGCCTGCCGTCAGCAGTGATGGTCGTAAAATTGCCTTTTCTTCGGACCGTAGCGGCATGCCTCAGATTTATATTATGGATACTGATGGCAATAATGTGCAGCCACGCATCATTAAGGGCAGCAAATACAACTCCACTCCGGCCTGGTCTCCGGATGGCAAAATGATTGCATTTTCCAGCTACCTGGATGACCACTACGATATTTATGTCATGAAAACGGATGGCACCTATATTGATGGTAATGCTGTGAAAAGACTGACCTTTGCTCGGAAAAAAAATGGCAAGCCTGCCAACAACGAGGACCCAACTTTTTCTCCTGATGGTCGTCTGATCATGTTTACAAGCAATCGCGAAGGCAAAAATCAAATCTATGTCGTTGACCCCGATGGAGCAGAGGAGCATCGCATTACTTTTGATGAATACAACTACTTCAAACCCAAATGGTCGAAGAACTTTGATTGAGGGCGTCTTGACCCCTAAGCCCATCAAAGGGATGAATTCCAACAAAGGTCGGAGGTTTTTATGAAAAAAGGATTTTCCTTGAAGCAAGCCGTATGGATTTATTTGGTTGCGTTTTTACTGATGGCTTTCGGTTACCGAGGCACTGCCGCAGAAGGCGAAGCTGCAAAGCCAGCAACGCCTGTCAAAGAGGAACCAAGTTCAACGGATAAAAAAACTGCTGAAAACAAATCAAAGAAAAAAGGCTCTGAAGTTCAAAAAGAAGATAAGGGCGCCAGCGCCAGTGATAAGAAGAAAGAAGGAAAAAAAGTGACACACGCAATTTTCGAAACAACTCAAGGTACTTTTAAAGTGAAACTTTTCACAGAACAAACTCCTAAAACAGTGGAAAATTTTGTTGGACTTGCTGAAGGAACAAAAGCTTGGACAGATCCAAAAACAGGGAAAGAAACAAAAAAACCTTTTTATGATGGTCTGATTTTTCACCGCATTATCAAAGACTTTATGATTCAAGGTGGATGCCCACTGGGTCGCGGAACAGGTGGACCTGGGTATCGATTTGAAGACGAAATCGTCCCTAGCTTAAAGCACAGCAAACCTGGAATGCTTTCCATGGCCAATGCAGGACCTAATACAAATGGCAGCCAATTTTTTATTACAGTCGTTCCAACACCATGGTTGGATGGTCGTCACACAGTTTTTGGCGAAGTTGTTGAAGGTTATGACGTGATCGAAAAAATGTCGAAAACAAAAACGGGTCCTGGCGATCGCCCTCTTGAAGATATTTCGATCAAATCTTTA
>CAZFSX010000045.1:0-12812 GCA_964522115.1 uncultured Pseudobdellovibrionaceae bacterium
TCAAAGTGAAAGAGCCATTGCCTGATGAGTATGAATTACTTAAAGAAAACCAAATATTATATACTTACTTGCATTTGGCAGCGGAACCAAAACTAACAAAAGTACTGTGCGAAAGAAAAGTCAAAGCGGTGGCTTATGAAACCATTCAAAGTGCTGATGGTAGCTTGCCATTGTTAACTCCGATGAGTGAAGTAGCAGGTCGAATGGCGACTCAAATTGGAGCTTTTTATTTGCAAAAAGATCACGGAGGAAAAGGTATTCTTTTGGGTGGGGTAACAGGAGTTCGTCCTGCCAAGGTGACAATTGTGGGCGGTGGCGTTGTTGGAACAAATGCCGCAAAAATGGCTGTGGGACTTGGTGCAAATGTGACGGTTTTAGATGTGAATCTATCTAGGTTAGAATATTTAGATGATATTTTTCAAGGGCGTTGCACAACTTTATTTTCAAATATGCAGAATATTGAACAAGCTGTGGTCGAAAGTGATTTATTGATCGGAGCTGTTTTGATTGCAGGATTTAAAGCTCCAACGCTGGTATCGAAGCAACTTATTTCTCAGATGTCGAAGGGAAGTGTAGTTGTTGATGTGGCTGTGGATCAAGGTGGATGTATCGAAACTTGTCGTCCGACAAGTCATCAAAATCCAACATTTGAGGTGGACGGCGTTATCCATTATTGTGTTCCGAATATGCCAGGTGTGGTTTCTCGTACATCGACGTATGCATTGACGAACACGACATTAAAATATGCAAGCATGTTGGCAGCCATGGGGGTCGAAGATTCTGTCGCAAAAGATCCTGCACTGTTGAAAGGTTTGAATGTTTACGGAGGCAGTATTTGCTATAAGCCTGTGGCAGATTCTTTGGGATTGGATTTTAAAGCTTATCGACCTTAAGAAATTATGTTGTCAGCAGCAAAGACTGATTCAGATTGAAACTATGTTTCATAATAAAAATGAGATGTAAAAATATCTTAAGTCGAAGGTCTTGCCTACCGACAAGAGGGTGTCGTTGGTTATCAAACATAAGTTATGATGCCATGATATAGACACCTACAAGGAGAATCACGTATGCTGAAAAAAACAAAATTGGCTTTATTACCTTTATTGATGGCTTCCTTTTTTATGGTAGCGCCTTCAAGTTCAGTTGCTGCTGAATCGATGAGTGAGTCGGGAACTAGCATGCATGCTGAAAAGATGAAATCAAAAAAGAAAAAAACATCACATGGAAAAAAAGCAAAAAAGAAGAAGAAAAAATCTAAGAAGTCTTATTAAAAGTAAGTAGAATGACAATAAAGAAACCCATATTTATTCAGTATGGGTTTCTTTTTGTTTTTGAAGTTTGGCTTTGCGACGTTTTTTGAAATCCAAAAAGAAATAGACGCTGAGCCCGATGATAAAAATCTGTAGAGTAAAATATAATAAATTAAGAATGGTTGTCATCCTACTTCATCCTCTTTTTTTTTAAGTCCTTTGCGATTCAAGGATCCCCAGCTCATGGGTACGTTGAAAAACTCATCAAGCCAGCATAAAAATCGAAGGATTTCCATAAATAGACCATAGGTACTGCGATAAAGAAAAGAAAGACCTAATAGGCGAAGAGCATCTTTTTCTTCATAAACACAATAAGCGATCAAAAGAAGATCAATCAGTGAAAAGCCAGAAAAAAGACTAGCGATAAAAACATGATCTTGGTTCCATGCTTGAATCAACGAAAGAAGAATTAAAAATAGATTTCCTAAGGGGATAAAGTAGTTTTCAAAAAAAGTATAATAAAGAATTCGCCGTGCTCGTCGGGGAAGTCGGCGAGTCATCAGTTGTGGAATAAATTGTCGGAGAGCTTGAAAGACCCCTCGAAACCATCGGTATCTTTGGGATACAAGAGATCGAATATCATCAGGTGCTTCCGTGATCACGACCATTTCTGGGCAAAATCGAACATGATAGCCATGCATCAGCAATCGCAAAGTTAAGTCATAATCTTCCGCAAATGTATGGGATCGGTAACCACCAACTTGAAGGAGTAAGTTTTTTCGAAATAACCCTGCTGGGCCGGGGATAATTTGTACGGCCCCAAAAAAAGATTGCGCAAGTTTTGGGAAATTTAATCCCATTAAGTATTCCAAACGCTGAAGCAAGGTCAGCATTTGATCATCATTGCCCACTTTGACATTCCCTGCAATCGCAGCAAGAGTGGGGTCAGTATGAAGAATTTTAAGTGCAATATCCAGAGTCTTTGGTTGAATCAGTGTGTCTGCATCCATACAGAACACGTATTGTCCTTGAGCTACGGACAATCCGTGATTTAGGGCTTGTGCTTTTCCTTGATTTTTTTGTCGTAAAATTTGAACCTTATTTTTTAAATGAACCTGACTTGCTTTTTCTGATGTTTGATCAATTGAACCATCGTCGATCACAATTATTTCGATATTTTTGTAGTAAAGCCCATCAATCGAATTCAGTGCTTGTTCTATGACTTTTTCTTCGTTGAAGCATGGAATAAGAAATGAAACCATAACTTGATCTTCTGGAATAATGATATTTTTTTCTTCTAAAACGTCTGGATGATATTGCCACCTTTCAATCAGAGAAAAGAAAAAGAGGAAGAGCATTCGGAAGAACAGAATGCTTAAAAAGATCATCAGTAGTGAGCTTAACCAAAAATTTGCAGTTTGTGTTCCAAAGTAATAAAAAAAGACCAGAACACCCATCATAAAAAAGAAGAAAACGACAGAATAAAATAAAAAACTGAGTAAACTTGATCTTCGCTTCATTGTTAAATTTTATGATGAGTTTCTTGGTTCGTCTGTTTTTTTTCACATCAAAGACGAAAGTCTAGTTAGGTTCAATCTATTTATTCCGATACAGAGTTCAATAGAAGTGCAATCAACAATTACCCATGGGAAGAAAATGATTCCGGTTTCTGCCGAACAGTTACAGATGAGTCGATATAAGATGTTGGAATATATATCCAATGAGGCCTTTGAACATATTAAAAATCCCCATGCTAATTTGAATGTTTCTGAAATTTTAATGAATTTGAAAGCATACCTGCACTGTCGCAGCGTCTATTTCACTTATACGATCAGCGGTAATCAAGAGCAGCAGTATATATTTTTTAACTTGGAAACAGAAGAATTTTTAAGAGGTTTTACTTCAGATCTTCTTGATGACCTACCAAGGCCCTTGATGAATATGAGTACGAAAGCCGACATTCACAGAGATGTAAATGTGCACTGGATGGGAGAATACTACTCTTATGCCAGTACATTTATTTTGCATGCTGGTGGAGAAAAATTTGGAGTAGCCTATTTCCTTGATTCGTGGCTGGATGCTAATCAGCAGTTTCTCATGTACAACACAATCCAGCATGGAATTTCCAGTTTGTTGAGTAGTTCGAAAGAAAGGCTTAGATCAATTCGTATAGAAGATGAAAACCGAAAGTTGAAGGAACAAACAGAAAGACAAGTTGAAAAAATGACAACAATTCTTTCTTCTTCTCCGGATCAATTTTACCTTTTTAGTCAAAAGGGCGAGTGTTACTTTGCCAGTCCTGTTTCCTTAGAGTTTTTAGATATGGAGCTTATGGATATTGTTGGTATGTCTATAAGTCAAATCTCTTTGTTTAAGCAGATGGGTTCTCAAATTATAGATGATTTTCAGTTTGTGATTCGGGAACACGCTGCAATTCGCAACGATTTTTTTCATGGAGATGATTTATATCATCGTCGGTATTTTCAATATGTACTAACACCAGTCTTTGATACTTCTGGCGATAATGTTGAAGAAGTGGTGATTTCAATCCGTGAAACAACCAACTTCAAGCGGGTTGAAATGGATTTAATTGAAGCAAGGGAAAAGGCTGTCAAAGCAAATCAATCGAAGTCCGACTTTTTAGCAAATATGAGCCATGAGATTAGAACGCCGCTAAATGCGATTCTTGGGATGTCGGATTTATTGGCAGAAACAAATTTGAATGCAGAACAAAAAAGATATGTCGATATTTTCCGACGAGCCGGTGATAACTTATTAACAGTGATTAATGATGTTTTAGACTTATCAAAAGTGGAAGCAGGACAGATGTCTGTCGAATCCATTGATCTATCCATTCGAGATATTATCGATGATGTTGTGGAAATTCTTTATCCTAGGGCTATTGAAAAAGGAATTCAGCTTGAAGCATCGGTTTCGCAAGAAGTACCAAAGTGGATTCTTGGTGACCCAGTAAGGTTACGTCAGATTTTAATTAATCTTATAGGAAATGCTATCAAGTTTACCAGCAAAGGGAAAGTTCAGGTGAATGTTCAAAAAAACATCAATCCAGAACATCCTGGTGATTATCAATTTTCCATTCAAGATGAAGGTATTGGGATACCTGCTGACAAGTTACCTTTACTTTTTCAAGCCTTTTCACAAGCAGATACAAGTGTGACTCGAAAATTTGGTGGTACGGGGCTGGGGCTTGCCATTTGCAAACAATTATCCCACTTGATGGGTGGATCGATTTGGGTTCAAAGTGAAGTAAATAGAGGAAGTATTTTTTCTTTTACGATCCAAGGTCCAAACTCATCCACAACCAAAAATAAATTACATGTCAGTGATACATTTTCAGGTAAAATTAGATATTTCATTACTGAAAATCGACTTCGAGATTTTGTTGAAAGTTTCTTAAAAAGTGAAAGTCTTTTTCTATTTGCAGAATCGTTTTCAAATCTTCAAGATCTGCATTCGGTTTTAGGTCAAGAAGATATTATTGTTCTGAATTGTCATCATGAATTTGCGACAAAAGAAAATTTTGAATTTATCAAGCAACTAACGCTGAAATATCCGAAGGTTCAAATATTATTTATTCCTCAAGATATTGGCAGTATTAAAAGTTTGGAATTGCAAGCTTTTGATTCTCAAGTTCATTGGATGCGCTTGCCTTTAAAATTTCGCGAAGCAAGCGAATATTTAACAAAGTGGATGACCTCAAAGTCACAAAAGACCATGCAAAAGAATTCCAATAGTTCTGATCAAGGAATATCTAAGTATCGTTTGCTTCTTGTTGATGATTCAGAAGAAAATCGTATGTTGGTTCAGGCCTATCTTAAAAGTGAACCCTATCATGTTCAAACTGCAAGCAATGGTCGCGATGCTGTTGATCTCATACATAAAAATCAGTTCGATTTGGTCTTGATGGATGTTCAAATGCCAGTGATGGATGGATTGACTGCAACTCGTATCGTTCGTAAATGGGAACAAGATATGCAACTTCCACAATTACCGATCATTGCATTGACGGCTCATGCTTTAAGAGAAGAAGAAGAAAAAAGTTTTCAGGCAGGATGTCAGGGGCACTTAACGAAACCAATAAAGAAAGCTTTTTTAATTCAGTACCTTAAACAGTTTTTAACATCTGAAGGCAACAAGAAGGAATCAGCAGCATGACAAAACTCATTATCAATGTCGACCCAGACTTAGTGGATCTTGTTCCTGGTTACTTTGAAAATCGAAAAGTAGAATTAATTTCTCTGAAGGAGTTTTTTTACCAAAAAAAATGGCATGAAATTCAAATGATAGGTCATAAGTTGAAGGGAAATGCCGCCA
This sequence comes from uncultured Pseudobdellovibrionaceae bacterium, assembly GCA_964522115.1. Classification (GTDB taxonomy): domain Bacteria; phylum Bdellovibrionota; class Bdellovibrionia; order Bdellovibrionales; family Bdellovibrionaceae; genus CAZFSX01. The sequence continues at coordinate 5,586 of CAZFSX010000045.1, forward strand.
GTTATGGTTTTGAAAAATTGACGGAATTAGGATCTTTTTTGGAAATTGCAGCGAAAGAACATAATCATAATCAAATTCAAGAACTCATTTCACAGATTGAAATTTATTTATCCTGTGTGGAGTTGAAATTGCCTTCTTGAATTGTCTGCCATTGCTGTCCTTCATATCCATTTCCAGAGGAGATGGACTCAAAAGAAGAATAAGAAAAATTATAATATATTCCCAGAAGCTCATCTAAATTTTTTCTTCTGAAATTGAATATTTTTTCGACGATAGATCATCAAACTGAAATGACCAAAGCAAAGGATCAGACACCAATAGACCCAAAGTGAGGATGGTAGTCTTTGAGTTTGGTTGCTGGTTTGATGTTGATTTTCACAGAATTTTTTAAGAACCATAAAGAAAATATCCAGAAACTTATCAAGATAGTCGATCCATGAAGGAAAAAGCATTGATAAATATTCCAAAGGCAGAAGGACTGCAAACACAGGGCTGGCAATCAAATTAAAGACGATTCCAACAGGGTGTGAGCCTCCTAAATATTGCAATGGGTAGTACAAAATCAAAAAAAATAGGCTTTGTTTCCAAACCAGCTTTCCATCCAGTAGGGGATGTTGTGCGATTTGAAGTCCCAGTGCTGCGATGGAGCTTAGAAAGAAGGAATAACTTCCTGTCCAGGATGGAAAGCAAGTCAGTAAGCTTAATGTAAGAAAAAACTCTGTCAGATAAGTAGAGTTTTCTTGAAAGAAAAAAAGTCGTCGGCACAAAAAGAAGAAAAGAAATCGAAGTAAAGGAGGTTGAAATCCCGTCAAAGCCAAAAGAATAAAGACAAAAATGAAATAGACTGTCATTGTCAGAGTCGGCCAAAATCGCGCAAAGACTTTAAGAAGGGACCAGGCAAGTAAGGCATGGGAACCAGACACCACCAGATGGTGAATGAGGTTGGTCTGTTGAAAAAGTGAAGAGACAGGATCATTTTTAAAACTGGCGCCACAAAGCAAAGCCTGATGAAAATGAACATATGATGACTGATTGGGCACGTTATCTAAGCAGAACTTGCTTGTATTAATAGCAATTTCCCGGAGGACAAGGATGTCCGATTTTAGGAGAAAAAAAACGCCACAGAGAATTAAGCTTGCAAAATAAATCATGAAATATGAATTCTTACAAAAGTCGAGCCGACCTTTGGTCAAGATTTTCATAGATAAAAATTTGAGTTTAACTGGAGTATCAACTCCACTTCTGTCATAGCTGAAAACAGTTTTGTTTTAAAAAAAGAAAAATATTTTAAAAATCACATAAATTTTAAACACTTATGTAGTGCTTAATATTAATGCAAATCGGTGAAACCCACGTCTGTACGAAGGTCTAGGTCGTTGAAGTAGAAGCTATCCCCAATGCTTGTGGAAAACTGTGGAAAGCTTCCTGCTTTACAGATGTTGAATGAGCGTGTCATACTTTTTTTATGCAACTCGTGATCATTCTTCTAGCAATATTTTTACAAGCATGCTCATCAAATAGGCAAAATATACATTTTCAAGAACAGAAAATGACAAAGGTCTTCCACAGGGCTGTGGAAGAAAAACAGCATGTTGTTAATAAGCAACAGATGGAAAATGATTACTCCGCTTTGTTGGCAAAATATGAAGCGAATGATCGTGTTGGGTTTGATCTTAAGATGAAGGATTTCTTACTTAATTATCCTCATTCGCCATTTGAAGATAATCTTCTGTATCTGCAGGGGATGATGCATTTTTACAATCAGCAGTTTGGAAGCGCTCTTAGTTCCTTGAATCAAATTTTAAAACAACATCCTCATAGTAAGAAGTATGTCGCGGCTTTGTATGCAAAAGGTGTTGTCATGAAGCGAATGAATTTGATTGAGGAATCTAAAAATATGTTCCGCCAAGTTCAACTTCGTTTCCCCCATAGTCCCGAGGCAGCTCGCGCCGAAGGAGAGATGAAACTTCTACGCGAATAAGGAGCCAGAATGAAATCGACTTGGACAGCAATGATGCTTTTGGTTTCCTGTTTTTCTCATGCTGAGGATAATGCTGACAAAGAAATGGAAAACAGTCTTCATTCAATTTATCAAAAATACAATCAGTCAGAAACCAATTCCACAGCATGGACAGGGCTTGTTGAAAAGCAAAAAGCCAATATTTATACCATTCAAAAGGGTGATTCTTTATGGAATGTCAGCGAGGAACTTTTTGGAGATCCAAATTATTGGCCAAAAATCTGGTCCCTCAATCATCAAATAGAAAATCCACATCAGATTCGAACTCGTCATGAATTGCATATAGTTTTAGGTGATTCCAAAAACCCATCCTCTGTTTTTGTTGCTGTCCCAGGGCAAGAATCGATTCCTGCAGATAAACTGACCATGCAAACAATCATTGATAAAGATGGAACCGCATTAAGTATTCCAACGAAAAAAACAGCTCCCGTCAGGAATCCACCTGCAAGTCTTCCAGCATGGCAGTTTCATTTTGCTATGGAAAATAAGGCGGATGTGAAACAACTAAAAAAAAGAACGATTCCAGGTCTGAATTCTCGCATTCCTAATTACTTTATCTCGGAAAATGATTTGAAATCCTATGGTTCAATTCTTGAAACAGAACTTGGTACTAAATCAGCAGGAGAACATCAATATATCCATGTCCAATTGGATTCAGGTTCGTCTCTGGGGTCCTATGCCGTTTACCGTCGCAGAGGAAAGCTTGAAAAGGGTGAACTTCAATCTCAGATCATCGAATATCAGGGGACAATCCAAGTTCTTGAAAAAGTTTCGAATGAAAAAAATATTTTCAGAGCAAGAGTTCAAGCGACAGATCATCTGGTGGAAGTAGGAAGCTTTCTTTCCACAGAATTTTTAAATCCTACATCCTTGGTTGGAAATGGACCTACTCAAGATTTATCTGCAGAAATTATCGGTGGTGAATACGGGGATGATCGAAGTTTATTCGGAAGTCATACTTTGGTTTATTTGGATTCAGGGAAAGACCAAGGCGTTCAATTAGGAAGTAAGTATTCCATCTATCGTAATCAATCCCTTCGCGTTCAAGAGACGGAAGCCAAGCAGCACTCTAGAAAAATTGGAGAGCTTGTGATTCTTCATTCAACAAATCACTTTTCGACAGGTCTTATTATTCATGCATCGGATGATATTCAAAAAGGGGACCGATTAACTCCCTAAACCTGTCTTATTTTGAGGCAGGTCTTTCATCTTGAGACATTAAAATTAAAGTTCCACCAAGACTTAAAGATAGTCCCACAAAACACCGATAAAGATTAAAGAAATCATTACCGACCTATGTCGACGTGTTTTTGGAGGTCTTGTGGGAATCTTACGAACGTTTCCAAAAAGTTCAGGTGTGGCACTTGTGCTGTCCTTGTTTTTAGCAGGGACTGGTTGCTTACGTCAGCAAGAAGATCCTACAGCTTTAGCAAAATCAGGATATCAAGGTTGTGCAGATGCCAGCACTGCGGATGGAGTGACTGTCACCGTGAATGCAATCATGCCAGAAACAGCATCTGAAGTTCAAATTTTTCGTAATGGAACAAATGTTGGTTCTGTCTTTCCCGATCAGTCTACAACTTTTACAGACAATTCCATTCCTTCTTTAGGAGACACTTATAAGTATTCTTGTAAAGCTGTTGTCGCAGGTGAAGGTGTGATGGGATACAATCAGCCAACAGTTCAAACAACGGCTCCTGAAGCTCCTACATTTTCAGGTATAGATACAGTCAGCATTGTGAATAAAACTCAGGCCAAAATCACTTGGAAAGCTCCATCTTTAGCAGGATCGAAAGCAACAAAATTTAAAGTTTATGCGAATCTAGAAACTGGAGCTCATGTCGATTTGACGGCAACACCCATTGCGACGGTGACGGCACCGGCAACAACTTATACTTTGAATGCAGGTCTTTTAGGTGACAATTTAAATTATGCATTTGCTGTTGTTGCTTGCACTGCCAATGATTTGTGTTCGGGTGGGAATGTGTATAAGACAGCCCAAACGCAAGATGATGGTGCACCAAAAACTGTAGGATTTGCCTCATGGAAAGGAATTTCCGGTGGTATTGAATTAACAATTCCTTGGGATCACAGTAAGGGTGAAATTCGAAAACGCTATATCTATATCAATAAGCCAAGTAACACAACCGGTGGCACAAATTTGGCGGATTACGATCAGTTGTATGTTGTGGATGTTCAACCTTCTCAACTTTACAATCCTGTCCAATGGGCCAATATTGGCAAAGTATCGATTGTTGATTCAAAAGTGACTGAAAATCAAACCCACTTTTTCTTGATGAAAGATATGGATTCCAGTGGGCAGACGACATCATTATTTCAGTTAACGGCTGTCATGGGTGATTTAACAGCTCCTGTTTTTCCAGGTTTGACTTCCTATAATTTGAAATCTGGATCTGAGGATACTCAGGTGGAAATTGTCTTTGCAGCCATCAATCGCCAAGTGGAAGAAGCTGATGCAAACGGTGTTGCGAATTATAAGGTCTATTATGTGAATACACCCTATGTGAATTCATCGACAACCAAACCCAATGATCCATGTCAGTTCGGAACGGCTTGGCCAAGCTTATTTCCAGCTTCTAGTTATGCTCCAGGTGCAGGTCGCATCATTACATTGACAGGATTAACTCCTCGCACCTACTATCGTTTTTGTTTAAAGGCTGTAGATACCGCGGGGAATGAGTCCGTCAATCAAGATGCAAGCATGTTACCAAGCATTGCAACTTGGGATAAAACTCCACCGCTGTTTGATGGAATTCAATCCTTAGCTGGTGTTGTGATTGATGGTTTATATCGCATTAAGGCTTCTTACAATCCAGCAACGGACTTAAGTTCCAATGTCAAATATTACAAAGTCCATGCTTGGGTGGATTCACCAGCTCGTGATGTTGTAGCACAACGTAATATTGCAGATGGTTGGACAACTTACGCTTATCTTTTTAATGGTGTGGATTTGCAATATGATGACAATGTCGTAGTCAAAGTTGTTGTCGATGCCTGTGATGATGCTTCAAGCATTCCAGGGATGTCTGCAGACAATTGTACTTCCAGCGCTTTGTCTTCAGCATTGGTTGTGATTCCTCCGGATATTACACCTCCGCAGGATTTCTTAGGTTTGGATTCCACATGGTTATCCACAAATCTTCCTTCGTCAGCTTCTCCTGCGAATGGACAGGTGATTGTGAAATTTCGTAAGCCCACATGGTTTGATGCTGCCAACCAGGTGGATGCAGCTTCCATTGCAAAATATCAGGACTATGCGGGGTTCAACGTTTATACGACTGATGTTTCAAACAATATTACTTTGATCAAGGCTTGTCCTTGCGCGACTCCGGGGGCTTGCAATACGACAACAGATTTGCAATGCACGATCAATAATCTGACAGCAAATGCGATATATAAATTGCATGCACGTGCCTACGATGCCAATGGAAATGTGACGACATATTTGGATCCAGCCTTCAAATCCTACAATCAAATTGTGAAGGATACTGTGGCTCCGACTTTTGTATCTGCATTAGGTGTTTCGTGGAATCCAACCATTGCCAAGGCTGTTGTGACATGGACGGCTGCTGTTGATAATCAAGATGCATCCTCAAATATGTATTACGAGATTTATCGTAAGAAAACGACGGACTTTACAGCAGGTGAAAAAGCGTCTCCGCCATCAGGGAATTTGCGTGGAACCGCCAATAGTGTGACGACATTTCAAGATATGGATCAGGCCTTAGACAGTCCTGCGGAAAAACTTTCGGGCGGTGGTAAATTTTATTATTTAGCCTGTGCTCGGGATGCTCAAGGAAATAAAACCTGTGATCCAGTAACAAAAAATCTGACTTTGAATGACGTTGTTGCTCCAGCGATCACTTTGGTTGCTTCTGATAAATCCAACGATACTTCTGGGACTTATAAAAAATGGTATTTACAATTCCATGTGGATGAAAATGAATCTGTGATGGCTTCTTTAAGTCTGACTGTCTATGCGAAATATTCTTCATCATCACCTTCGACTGCGACGACTTCAGATTCCTTAGATACGAATGGAAATAACTATTTGAACTGGTCTTACACAGCCGATGATGCCACCAATAAAAAAGGAACTGTGCGTATCAATGGGCTTGTGGGGACATCCAATCAAAAAGGATACATGAATTATTTGGTTGTTGTGCGTGACGAAGCTGGGAATACAAGCAGCTTCACATATACAGCAAGTTTCGATAACACAATGACCGCAGTTTCGATTGCCAATAGTTCGGGGACAAAATCAGGTGGTCGTTTGGTTGTTGTGAAAGGTACTGGCTTTTCGAGTAGTACCAATAATAATGCTGGCGTTTCAACAAGGGTCTATTTTAATAGTTCACTTTGCACTGGAGTCACCGTTTTGAGTACGGGTGTTTTAACATGTACAACTCCAGCGATGAGCAATGGTGGAGTTGCCGTTGTTACTGTTCAGAATCCAGATGGAACCTCTGCGACAATCAGCGGTGGTTATACTTTTACTGATGGTGGAAGTTTTCCGTACACAGGATGTGATGCTGCTGCGAATGCTTCTAGCACAACACAGTTCGCAGGAGGTGTCGGATCAAGTGGTAATCCATATCTGATTTGCAATCGAGATCAGCTTCTTCTTATTGGTTCAGATACTTATCGTGCCACAGGTTATGTTTTTAAAATTGCTGAAAATCTTGATTTATCTTCATGGGCTGGATTTGCTCCTATCGGTACAAATGCAAAACCAGTATCGGGAAAAATTGATGGCGACGGTCATTTGCTTTCTTCTTTAAGTTATACAACCACTTCGTCCACACCAGAAGGTGTAGGGCTTTTTGGAAATGTTGCCGCAAACTTTCAAATTACAAATTTGATCGTTATGAATTTTAACTTCACGAACAATATTGCAAGTGGTGTACCTTCCATGGGAGTTTTGCTTGGACGAAGTTCTGGGAACATTGTTGCCAATTTTTCAAATATAGACATTATCAACTCCACTTTGACGACGACTACATATCCAAACGCCAATTCTGTTTCTGCAGGTATTGGAGGCTTATTTGGGGCAATGGGTGAAGGGAATACATCTAGTGGGAGTACGGTTGATGCCATTAAAATTAGTGGATTGACAATCAATGCAAGTAGCTATGCAGCATCAGGTAAACTTGGCGTTGGAGGTCTCGGTGGTTATTGGGGGACAA
>CAZFSX010000046.1:0-12334 GCA_964522115.1 uncultured Pseudobdellovibrionaceae bacterium
AAGGATCCATGGATGCAAAGTCTTTTCGACAAAGTAAGAGGCAGCTGCTTCTGACTCCCTTTCGTGGTCAATTTTTCAAAAGATGTCCTGGAGCCAGTCAGAAAAAAACTCTGAACTGCTGCAACTATTATGTTCTGAACCTAGGTCAACAATGCAACTTTGATTGCAGCTATTGTTATTTGCAAAGTTATCTGAATTCTCCAGTCATGAAACTTTACACCAATCTGCAAGATGCTCTTCAAGAATTGGATGAAATGGCCAGTCAGTTTTCGGAACATCCCTTTCGGGTCGGCACAGGTGAAGTCGTCGACAGCCTTAGCTTAGATGATATTTCTTTGTACTCTCGGCATTTGATCGAGTTTTTTCGTAAGTATCCAAAATGGATTTTAGAATTTAAAACAAAGTCAGATAAAATTGATACCTTCTTAGATTGTCAGCATGCGGGAAATGTTGTGGTCAGTTGGTCGATCAATCCTCAATATATCATCACAAAAGAAGAACATGGAACGGCCAGCTTGCAACAGCGCTTAAGCGCGGCTCGACGATGTTTGGATGCGGGTTATCGCATAGCATTTCATATCGATCCATTGATCTATCACCCTGAGTGGAAACAAAATTATGGGGAATTTATTGATCTTTTGACAGCAAGTTTTCGACCTGAAGAAGTTCATGTGATTTCCTTAGGAGCCCTCCGCTTTCAACCGGAACAACGATATCTCATGAAGGAACGTTTTGGACTGGACTCTCTGGTGACATCAGCAGAAATGTTTCCCGGAGAGGGTGCTAAACTTCGCTATGATGCCAGCCTTCGTCAAGAGATGTTCCAATTTGTTCGACAGCGTTTTGTGCAAAATAATTCCGATTGGAATGTGTTTTTATGTATGGAAACTCCTGAAAATTGGATTGCGACTTATGATCAAACTCCCCTGCAGATTCCATCTTTGAAGGAATTCTTCCGACCCTTACCTAAAATTCGTCATACCGAGGATTTTGAAAACAAAGGCAATTGAATCACAAAGCATGTGTTGGGACTTGTGGCATCGTAGTACAATCTTCCACCATGCTCTTCAATCAATCCTTTCGAAATACTCAGTCCCAAGCCTGTGCCTTTGCCAATTTGTTTGGTTGTAAAAAAGGGCTGCATGATTTTTTCTCGAACATCTTCGGGAATTCCTGGGCCACAATCTGTCACTTTCATGAAGACCCATTTCGCCTCTTGAGTGACCTCCAGCCGGACCCATTTTTTAGGCATTTTTTCAATGGCATCCACCGAATTATTAAACAAATTCAATAACACCTGTGAAATCGCAACGGCACGACATGGAATATGCAAATCCCGATCTTCCATCTGAAGTTCAAATTGAATGCCAGCTTGATGAAATCGATTGCGACACAACTCCATCGTATCCTCGATGACCCCGTGCAATTTATGAAGGGCAACGACCTCTTGACCGGCTTCTCGGGCAATGGACTTAAGAGAAGAGATGATTTTTGAAATTCTTTTCGCTGTTAAAATCACTCGCTCTGCAGATTCTGTGATTACTTTGGGTTGAAATCGAGAACCCTTTTCAATCTCCATTAAAATTTGATCGGCATGACCCGTGATGATTGTCAGAGGATTATTGATTTCATGAGCAATACCTGCCGCCATTTCCCCAAGCGCTCCCATTTTCGAAGCATAGATGGCTCTTGATCTTTCTTCTTCAATCATTTTTAGGCTGGAAAAAAATTCCAGCAAATTGCGGCGACGTGAAAACAGAACAGAGAACATAAGAAGAGATAATAAAACCATAAAGGCATCAAAACCCATCCACAGTGTTTTGTCGGAAAAACTTTCTGGTTTCAGCCAAAAACGAATGATCAAATAAAAAACAGCATTCATTCCTATCAGAAATGAATAATGATAAATGCGCCATATGTACTGAGATAAACCTATCACAAGCAGTGCAAAGTAAATGGCCTGTATAATGGTTGTATCAAAATAAAATCCAAAGAACCAAAGAATGCTGGCGAAAAAACCATATAAAAAAATCCAATTCGTGGGTTTTAAAAACTGGTATTTCCTGGGCATATAAATACCCACTAAAATCAGACCACAACAGATGACGGGTCCCAGAGAATAATAGAAAAATTCAACAGGGACTTCTTTCAAAATAAAAATACGATAGCAATCAAAGGAAAAAGCACAGATCACGACCATCATGATCAAGGTACCCACAGGCACAACACTTTTTTTCGAATACTCTTCGATAAAATCAGAAAAGGATGACAGATGATGACTCAGATCTACAATTTGGGAATCTCGATCCATGAGTCCTCCTTTGGAAAATGATGGGGACGATCTTCAACCTTTCCTAGATAATGAAAAACTCCCGTCATCGCACACAGAAAAGCTTCAAATGATGGCAAATGATCGATCAGCATCTTGTGATCTTGTTGATAGATAAAGGCAAAGTTTTTTTCCACCATTTGTTTTAAAATAATGGTTCGAGATTCTTCTCCTGTTGAAGATTGTCGATAGGTTCTTAAAACGGATTTTGCAATTTTAAGCTTTGTTCCCATTCTCCAAAGACTCAGCTTAGGCGAAGCTTCGATCACTGGAAGATCCATGCGCTTTTGTAAAAACAATGTACGCGCCAATAAAGGAGCCGCGTTGGCACCCATTGCATGGGAAAGATGAAAAAACTCATCCATTTCAAAATTGAAATAGGCATCCACACAACGTTCTGTGTACGGAGTAAAAATACGATGGGGACGTTTTTTTTGATTCCATTTTTTGTAGTGAGTGCGCAACCAAGTCATATGACTTTCATTGCACTTCTCTTGACCTGGACACTTCAATTGACAACTCAGACACAGAGGCAAACTAAGAGGAGCGTCCATCACGACATTCTCTACACTGTTTCCATACTGTTTGATCAGATCTAAAAGCTTTGTATCTCCAGAGGACTGTTCATCACTCTTGATGCGATCAAACAGTCGCGCCAAAAAAATCTTTTCGTGCTCGGGAAAATATTCGACGACAGCAAGGCTTGTCTTATCTGTTTTTCCTCCCGAAATCGAAATTCCAATAAACCGGTGATTTACTGGAGAGGATCGACGGGTTGTGCGCTGAGAATTTGAAAGCCTTCCTTTTGACACTGTTCAGTCACTTTCATTTTATGCTGTGGTTCTACCCACAGTAGAACACAACCGCCTCCACCAGCGCCACATATTTTTACAGCCAAAGCCCCGGCTTTCATCGCGACTTCACTGAGTTTTTCAATTTCAGGCGAACTGAAAGCCTCGGCCAACTGCACACGTGCCGCAAACTCTTGTCGGAAAAGTCCAGGAAGCTGATTCCACTTTTTATCCAAACACACACTGCGAGTTTCTTCAGCAATGCGACGGATTTCGTGCAAAGCCTTGAGTGTCTTCTCATTTTTCTGAACAGCCTTCGTCAATACTTCAAAGTTATTCAATCCACTATGATGAGCTTTTCCTGTGTAGGCCAAAAGAAAATAATCGCTCAGACCAGAACTTTTCACAGGCAGGACTGTCTGGTGAATTTCCTGAGTTCCATAGTCCAGAATATTCAAGCCTCCCGATACAGCTGGATAATAGTCCTGAGTTCCCGTTGGAGTGGACAGAACTTGGGCCTCAATATTATGAGCCACATGAACCATCTGGTGCACAGATGAAAATTTTTTTTCACAAAATTGCGAAAAAGCTTTCAACAAAGAAATCGTCAGACTGGAACTTCCACCCAAACCTCCACCCACAGGACTTTGAGAAGAACATGTCAGGATAAATCCTTGCTTGGGTTTCCAAAAATGCATCTGAGCTTGCAGCAAAGAAAGTCTTGGATCTTGATCTGACAAACAAGCATCTAAATCAGCATACTCGGTCTGAAGCTGTAGATCTTTCGAGTGAAGAACGATTTTTTTCGTATCCAAGGGCTGAATCTGTGCCGTTGTCATAATATCAATGGCCACATTGATCGTGCTGGCTGATCGAGTCAGACAATAAAGTGGCCACATATCCAAAGTCCCACCAGCTAAATCGACACGTGTGGGGGACTGAATGCTGATTGATTTCATCGAGTTTCCTTTGCAGATGAAGTGCTATTGTCTTTTTTTGTTGGTGATGAGCTGATCGCCGCCGCTGAAATAAAAAATTGCTCAAAATCCAAATTATCAATCAAAGCAGCATCCACTAAAAAGTTTTGATCCCATAAACTTGTTTTCACAGGGTAATAGACTTTTTCAATATCTGATTTTTTTTCTTTAATGGGATCTCCCCATTGAAATTGAAAAATCTGCTTTTGATTTTTATCCAAGAAGGATATTTTTTTGTTTAAGTTTTTTTCTTTCGATTGAAATTGAGCAACCTGGGCATACTTCAGCTTCGAAAAAAGAGTCTCAACTTTATCCTGGTTCACGCTTTTTCCTGGCAATGCAGGATCTATTTTCCACTCTTTATCTTTGATCAAAGTAAATTTCTTCAGTGGACTTGCAAAATCAATCTTGGTCACGGATGCAGAATCGAACTTGAAGGGAAACTCACGATCTCTTAAACTGTCCACATCCAATTTTTGAAATTTTTCATAATCCGAAGCGCTAAGCTTCATCAAAAATGATGGCTGTTCTGTCAACACAGCAAAGACATCTTTTTTGGGACCAGATCGAGCAAATGAAATTTTTGAAATCTTCCCCTCTGCATCTATAATTTCCAGAACCTGCTCTGGATGATCCAATTGATAGGTTGATTTTGCTTCAGCTTGAATTTTCATTTCACTGACAATTTCAAGACCCTTCACTGTTTGCAGCTGAGACAGCAAGTCACGCACGCGGTTTTGGTCCAATAAAATACTTCCCTGCCCCTGAACACCCCACTGATCTTGTTTTTTTTCAAGAGTGATTCTTTTTTTATCTTGCGAAAAACGTAATCCGTGAATCTTTGCTAAGGCAGGACGAAACAAACGACGGTCTCTGAAATCCAGTGCTGATTTGTGAGATCTTTCATGCCAGACACTGCCCGCGATCAAAACTTTCTTTTGATCATCAAAGCGCAAAAAGGAATCACCTTGAAAGTTTTTGATCCCACCAATCGACACTTGCCGGGACTGCCCATTGGAAGCTTTAAAATTCCACACACTGACAGCAGGATCTAAGCCAAATGTTTTCCACTGGATTTGATCTCCTTCCACGGCGACAGCTGTAGAGCTTTCTTTCGAAAGACTGTCCACCAGCTGCTGCACTGAATCCTGATCGGCAGAATCTTGAATCGGTTGAATTAATTTCCAACCATCCTGATCCCGTTTTAACTCCACTTTTTCAACAGAGGTCTGCCATTGAATGTGATCCAAATGATCTTTCGAAAAAGGAAGAACTTTGGCCTGTTCATTTTTTTGATCCTGATCTTGACGTTCTGAACGAAAATCCCAGATGGCATAACCTCCAAAAAGAACAACGGCAGCCAATAAAATGAAGAGTCCCTTGTTTTTCATTAAGCATATCTCCTTCGAAACCAAAGAACACCACTTGTCACCAACATTAAAATCGGCAAAGGAATCACAAATCCGAAGACAAAAATATAGAACTCACTTTGCCCCCACTTCACAGGTGTCGCTTGAACCTCTTTGGGAGTAATACTGATCATATTTTCTTCACGACTTAAAAAAGCCGCTGAATTCAGTCCCAAATCTCTGTTCAAGTTTTGAACCAACATTTTATTATTTAAAAAATCAGAATCAGAAATCACCACAGCCAAAAAATCTTTCGCATCCGCAGTCAACTTTCCTTGAATAGACATGGCCACGGTGAAAGGCCCCTTGGTCTTGGCCACTTGAAAAGATTTGTCGGCAAAGGCTGCTGATTTTTCACTGGTTTTGACCAGATCATCCACCGTAAAACCAGTCTTACCTTCCATTCTTTTCAATGGAACAGGCAACTGCATGGCCACAAATTGATTTTTGCCAAAAATTTTCGTGATGGAATGCGTGGATGAAAATGTCATACCAGGGACAATGGCGTTCACAATATCACCCATGGGTGAACGCATAATTGTCGCAATACTTTCGGTTGAAGCATCGATCCCCATACTGTTCAATAAAACTTTCAAACCTGTTGTTTCAAAGTTTTTCGTTGCCAAAAATAAACTTCCACCATTTTGCAAATACTGCTTGAGCAACTGAATCTCAGAATCTAAAAACTTTTGTTGAGATCCAACAACAAAGATCAAATCTGCATCTTTTGGTAATTCCGAAGCCTGAGTCAAAACTAAGTTTTTAACTTTGTATCGATTTCCTTCCAGCACATCTTTGAATCCACGAAGCCCTGATTCTGATTGTGCATCCTCGATATCTTTTTCTCCATGGCCTGTTACAAAGTAAATTGTTTTTTCAGACTCACGAGTGGCCTTCACCATGGCAGAAGTCAATTCTTGTTCGTCAATTTTATCAATGCGGTTTTTGCGACCTTTGTACTCAACAAAAACGATGCCTTTTCCTTCATTGACTCCATATTCTTGAGTCAGATCAGGACGCTCGTTGACCTCAATAAAATCCAATTGCACGTGATTTGAAATATCTTGATATTTTTTCACCAGTTCGCGGAATTGTCGACGACCTTCTTCTGTCCCGGCTTGTCCTTTGGAATAGAAGAATCGAATTTTCATATCTTCAGTCAAAGCCTTCACAACTTTCATCGACTGATCTGATAATGAATTTGTCTGAGCTTGAGAAAAATCCCAGGTTTTGTGCTTACGAACTGCGATAAAATTCACAGCCATCAGCAAAGCAAAGACCAACAGAATCATGGTTCCCATGCTCATTCCCTCTTTCGTGGTTTTCATCGAAAGAAAGTCCGAATAGGTGCGACGATTATTCCAAATACCAACACCTGCGAAGATGACAAAAAGACCTAAGCCCATCCACAAAAGGGGATGCCATTCTCGTAAAAGAAAATAGACCACTCCCACCGAAAGCAAACTTAAGCCTGAAAGCAAAAACATAATTTTACCTAAACGCCCCATGATTACCTCCAACGAAGGGATTCAACAACCCGTTCGCATAAAAAACAAAACAAGAAAATAAGACTTCCAAAAAACACCAAACTATTTGTTCGCACAGTGCCTTCCACCAAACTTCCCAAATGAGCATTCAAGGAAAGGTGTTCAAAAACTTGTCGTGCCGTCGCGCCATCCACAACCTCTGCCGCCATCCCAATAAACCAGATGGAGACATTCAAAACCACCGCCATCACGTAGGCAACAATGGCTGATTCGGTCAGAGAAGAACAAAACATATTCATGGCTGCATAAACAGCTCCCAGCAGAAAAACACCCAGAAAAGAAATTCCAAAAGATGCCCAAGAAATTTTTTCCACGGAAAATGTACTGACAAGGGGATATGACATTGCCAAAAAAGTAATTCCAGCGACAGCACCAAGGGCCGCTAAATATTTCCCCAACACAATTTCAAAAGAAGTCACCGGAGACGTCAGTAACAAATCAAATGTGCGCATTTTCTTTTCTTCAGCAAAAAGTCTCATCGTCAAAGCAGGCACCACAAAAATCAGCATCAGATTTAAGTAGGACAATTGACGAATAAAAACCATGTAATGAATATTTTGCTGTTGAGGAGATCCTCCGCCAAACATCATGTTGCGACCAGCATCCATAAACTGACCAAAACTGATAGGATAGACATAACTAAAAATCGCCGTGCACATAAAGCAGACGATATAAAAATTGGGACTGAAGAAAAATCCCTTCAATTCTTTTCCAGCAATTGCAGAAATTTTAGACATTGTTGACTCCTTCTGTGGAACCATAAGTCAGTTTCAAGAAAACATCTTCAAGATCGACTTTGCCTCCTTGAATTTCTAATAGGCCCCAACCACTTTCAATGACCTTCATTGCGACACGATCAATCATATCTTCACGAACTTCTGTATCCAAATTCCATTGATTTTCGATAGAACCTGGCAAAACTTTCAGCACACCAGGAATGGCAGCCAAAATCTTGTCCGCTTGTTCCATCTTTTTTCGCACAGTCAGGTGCAAACGCTGAGATCCCGTCTTCACCTGAGATAAATTTGCCAAGCTTTCTTGAGCCACAATTTTCCCTTGATGAATAATGATAATGCGTTCACATGTTGCTTCCACTTCAGGAAGAATATGTGTGGAAAGAATGATGGTATGCTGCCCACGTAATTCTTTGATCAAATCTCGAATCTCTGCCACCTGCTTAGGATCTAAACCCACTGTGGGCTCATCTAAAATTAAAACCTCGGGATCAGAAACAAGGGCTTGAGCAATCCCAACCCTTTGGCGAAAACCTTTGGAAAGATTTCCAATCAAACGCTTCTGCACAGATCCTAAATTTGTTTTTTGAAGAGCATAGTCCACATTTTTTTGGATTTTATCTGCAGAAACACCCTTCAAACGGGCCACATAAACAAGATAATCTTTGACGAACATATCCAAATAGACCGGCGGAGTTTCTGGCAAGTAGCCAATCCTTTTTTTGACTTCCAAAGGATGTTCAAAGACATCAAAGCCCGCCACCTTCGCCACTCCTGAAGATGGAGCCATAAATCCAGTGATGATTTTCATGGTCGTCGATTTTCCCGCACCATTGGGACCTAAAAAACCGACGACTTCACCTTTTTGAATGGAAAAATTCAATCCATCGATGGCTCGATGGGATCCATAATCCTTCGTTAGATTTTGAATCTCGATCATTTTAACCTCCACAATTTTCAACTAAGGACTATTCTATGAACACGAGTTCGACAGTCAAGTTTTGACTTCATTGTTGCAGATCTTAGTTTTTACTGCGGAATGTAAAACTGAAATTTTCAGGATGATGATAGGTCACTCGACCTACTTGATCTCCCTTTAATGGATGCACGTGGCGACATTCGCAAACAACAACATCTAACTTCGAAGGAATCATTGCTTTGTTCTTGTAAAAATCTTGCAGAATCCAGAAAGCAACTTTTTCAATTTCAGATGTTGCAACCTTTTGATTTTTTAATGAGTGAATAATTCCATAGCAACTTGGATAATCTTTCAAGTGCACCCAAAGATACCAAGGCTTGGCTTGCCTTAACAATTGCAAATTATCTTTGGCATTTTTTCCAAAGTAAGCAACCAAACCATCCGACAACTCCATTTTACGAAGCTGAAGTTGGACCGCAGCTGATTTTTTGATCCCTAAACTTGGGCCTGTTGATGAAGATTTGGAAGAAGTCGTTGCCGGCTGTTTTTCTAACTTTTCAATTTCTGCCTGAAGTTGCTCGAGGCGTTGTTGTCCCCCTTGAAGCTTTCCTTCCAAGGCTTTGGATTTTTCATATAAATTTTGAATATTCTGCCAAAGACTCAAGACAGGATCCAGATGCGTGGATTCCACAGATTCCAAACTTTCACCTGAACTCAATCGATGGGCAAGATCCCGTAAGTGCGTTTGCAAATCTTGTATCTGATGATTCTTTTCTTGAATGGCAATCAGCGCCCTTTTCTTTTTTTGTATGAGCTTTTCAGATTCCTGCACTGCGGACTGACCATCGGAAGAAGAAACTTTCTTTGGATCCTCTAAGGACTGCGCACTTGCCCTTAACCAATCATATTCCACGCGACGATCCACATGTTCCCATTGAATCTGAGGAAGTTCGACAGGCCGATGAAGAGAGATTTTTTTGACGCCCTTATCCTCCTGCGTCTGAGCCATGATATTCATGGCACCAGGCACACAGACAATTTCTAATTTTGTTTGTTTATATTTATTTTCAAAGTGAATTTGAAGGACCCTTCCGTACTGAACTAAAACCTCGGCGTCTCGTAAATACAAACCTTCTAGATGAGCTTGCAAAAACAAACCCAAGGGAGTCACTTTTTTTGTTTTATACTTATCAGGACGATGATCAAACATCCAAAGCTGCCCACCCTGCACAGTCTCCACCACCATCCAAAAACTTTGCTGATGATAAATCTCAAGGACAAGCGCCTGGTCCGTTGTCCAGATTTTCTGAACCTGAGAAGAACGCCAAGTCTGATTGATCTGATCACAGATGCTACGAAGGGTGCCAAGGTCCATACTTTGTTCTTTCGTACTTTCGTCCCATTGTCATGGCCCAACGCTTCGCCTACAATGGAAGAATGAAAAAACTAATTGTGACAATTCTGACTTTCATCCTTCCCCTTGCTTCTTGGTCCATGAACACGGAACTCAGTTATAACTACAGCTTTAAAAAAACCACCTTCGATTCTGACAACTACACAGAAGGTCAATCTTCCACAGGCTCGATGTCCTTGTATTTTTGGGAGCGCATTGCTCTTGAATTAAGTTATACCAACGGACTTTATGTGAAGTACGAAAAAAGTACCAGTAATCCTCTGGTCAGAACAACCACTCAAACTTCCAATGTGTATGGTGCCGATTTGATTTTAGTGTTGGCGGATAAAAAAGCAGCCATTCAACCCTACATCAAGGGTGGAACTGCCTACATCACAAAAAAACAAACCATTCAAGATCAGGGATACCCGGCAGAAACCATCGAGTCTCCGGCTGGAATGGCCCCAAGTTACGGAGTAGGACTTAAGATTTTCATTACAGAGGCTTTTGCGATTCGCATGGGCTATGATGCTGTGATCACGCCCATCGATAAAGATAATAAAGTGACCGACGTTTCCAGTCGGGTGGGAGTTTCTTGGTTTTTATGATTCTGACAAACAAAACGCGAGAGGTTTAAAACCATCCTCGCGTCTCGGTGAAACTGCGCCAGTTTTCGGCAAGCAGTTCCATTGTTGTTTTAGGTTGGGATTTGCGTTGCTGAATCTTTTCCATGATTTCATTTTGCTGACGAGCCATCATCGTCTCATCAACACCCCATCGTTCTAAGGGATCCTCTTGTTCCTTGAGGACTTGTTGGCGCAAATACTTTTCGAATTGATTTTCCCAGTCTTCTATCACGATTCAACCTCCACGACCGCACCGGTCAGTTCTTGAGTAATAAATGTTGTTCGATCCACCCATCTTCGCAAGTCATGGTTTTCACCAAAGGCTTCGCGAAGCTTAAGCAAAGCATGTCTAAAATTTGCCTTCGCCGTATCATAGGGACAATCCATCACATCAGCGATTTCTTTGAAGCTCATGTCTTCATAAATCCTTAAGACCAATGCTGTTCTTTGCTTCATGGGAAGCTTTTCAATTTCAGCTTCCAACATTCCAGCAACAGATTGATGAATCAATCCTGCTTCGGCTTCGGCGTCCATAGCTAAATGGACATCGTTCACATCCTTGTGCTCGTAGCGTCTCTCACGAATTTTATTCTTCGCCGTGTTGATCGCTATCTGATACAGCCAGCTTTTGAAACTTGATCGACCTTCGAACAAGTGCAATTTTTCGTAAGCTTTGATCAACGCTTCTTGGACAACGTCATCGGCTGCGTCCACGTCTTTGACAAAACGTAAACTCAAACGAAAAATTCCTTTTTGATGTCGCTGTACAATCTGTGCGTAGAATTCATGGTGCCCCTTCAAGATGAGTTCAACGAGTTCCTGGTCTGTAAAAACCTGATCCTTTCTGTTCATGAGACTCGCTCCTCTCGATTTACGGTTAATAATTTTTTCTTATGGATGAACTTTTTAAAAAACTTCCTATCTTCTAACAGCTACCCACTTCTTCATTCTTGCAAAGCCCTTGCCATGACAATTGGTGCCATTGTGACACCAGGCTTACTATAAGATATTTTTATAGTATTAAATGAAATTCATGAAATCTTAACAAATATGACAGCTTAATTATTGGGCATAAAAATGGCTGATAAAAAAAGAGAGAGCCGATGGCTCTCTGGACTAGAGGAAGGTGGTGTCACCGCGTCACAAGTGGTGTCATTTTGTCCGGAAGATGCAGGAGTCTTTCGGTTGAAGAAGTTCATCTTAGATATTCTGAAGAGGGCTGCCTTAGAAACCAAGCACGGAAGAAGAACACATTTTGAATTTTAACTTCTTACAATTGGATCCGCAGTAAAATGCTAAAAATTTATTCCTCAGGAAGTCGATATTTGGCTGCCATGATTATGAATCAATCTAGCTAAATCTAGGTAGAGAATCCAGATTTGGCTAGATTGATTGAGAGTACCACCATAGGTAAGTGATCAAGATGCTCATCTGCATTTGATAAATGTCCGGCAGTCACTTTTCTGCAGACACTTGATCGAAATATTTTGACAGGATTTTTTTGCTTTTAAACTTTGATTGGAATGTTTTTTCGTCGTCGACGAATGACTTTTGAAGGGTTCTTTCTGGGATTCTTTTTATAGCCCTGATCTGTAGCATTGAATGGGAT
>CAZFSX010000046.1:12344-12685 GCA_964522115.1 uncultured Pseudobdellovibrionaceae bacterium
GGCAAAATCGATGTTTTTAAAACCTATGTTAGAAAGAATGTACTTTCATCAAGGTCGTCTTGATGGATTAAGAATATACATAGATTGAAAAGAATTCTTCCTTTGAAACTTGGAAAGTGAAAAGTAATCGAAGAAGAAATCAAGAAAGGTCTTTATGAAACAGATGAGCTTTTCCGATGCGGAAGTGAAACCCTTGAATAAACAGTTTCTATCAAAAAACATCCTTCATTTGAAAGATGCTGAATTAGAATCTCAATTGAAGCTTTTGGTGGGGCGTGAACGTCAGTTATTGCATTTGATTTTAAAACATATTCAAGAAGTGGACCGCCGCAAGCTGTATG
>CAZFSX010000047.1:0-12614 GCA_964522115.1 uncultured Pseudobdellovibrionaceae bacterium
ATTGGGTATCGATTACCAGCCATTCGCTTGGGAATTCAAACAAAAGAACTAAGTCATCCGAAGTTTTATTTTTTTGATTCAGGTGTGGCTCGAGCCTCATCTGGACTCATATATGAGGAAATCGACAATGTGTGGAGAGGACATGCCTTTGAAACCTATATTTTGCATGAAGTAAAATCATACAATCATTACCATAAAAAAAATCGAGAACTTTTTTATTATAAGGCGGCTCAATCAGAAGAAATTGATCTACTGATTGAGTTGCAAAAGAAAACGATGTCTAAACAGCAAGAGTTTTTAGCCATTGAAATAAAATACTCTAAAAAATGGGATTCCAGATGGTCCAAGATTTTAGCAAATTTTAAAAATCAATCACCCAAAATTAAAAAAACCGTTGGGGTTTATATGGGATCTGAAATCTTGACACAGCAAAATGTTACCGTTTATCCCGTGGAAGTTTTTTTAGAAAAACTGTCTGAAGGGTATTTTTTCTAAAGACAGCAAGGTCTATTTTTCGAAATGGAAAAAAAAAGCCGTGTTTCTTACCGCCTGGTTGGCAGAAAACACGGCTTGTTCTCCACAGAAATCGAAGGGAAGAGATCCTTATTTCAAAAGATCCTTCAGTTCGCCGGATTGGTACATTTCCATCATGATGTCACTGCCACCGATAAGTTCCTTGTTGATGTACAGCTGAGGAATGGTTGGCCAGTTGCCATATTCTTTGATGCCTTGGCGAATTTCTTCGTCATCCAAAACATTCACATCGCGAAATGGAACATCAAGATCTTGCAAAATGGCAGTGGCTCTTGCTGAAAAACCGCACATAGGTTGGTTGGAAGTTCCTTTCATAAAAAGAACCACTTTATTTTCATTCAATAGATTTTCAATACGGCTACGAACGTCAGACATGGAAAACTCCTTGTTAAGTTTTTAATTGGGTTTTGATGGAAAGGGCATGCACTTCGCCGGTCTTTAGTTCCGGTTGAAAAGCACTCATCACCTGTTGGTGTTGTTGAATGCGACTCAGACCTTGAAATCGAGTGCTGCGAACAAAGACCTCCCAATGGTCTTGGGTTCCGGTCATATCATAGACTTGGATTTCAGAGTCAGGGTACGCTTCTTGTAATCTTTGGATCATTTCTTCTTGTGTCATAGTGGGCGGAAGCTATCAAAACAATGGCCAAAAGAAAAGTCTTTCGTCACAATCAGCCCATGTCGACAAAGAATTTTTACAAAAACTTGCCTTCTTTTCATGAATTTCAACAGATGACTCAAGATCAGGTCTATCATCAAGTCCCTGCCGATTGGTGGGTTTTGATGACAGATATCAAGGGGTCCACCAAAGCCATCGAGCAGGGAAAGTACCGCACGGTGAATGCACTGGGGGCCTCTTGCATCACGGCGATTTTGAATGCCACCGAAGAAAATGAAGTTCCTTACTCCTTTGGTGGGGATGGCGCGACCTTTCTTGTCAGTCCTGAACAAAATGAAACCTGTTATCGGATTCTTTTGGGGATGCAAAAGAAAGCTCAAGAAGAATTTCAAATGGAATTAAGAGTGGGGCGAGTCCCCATTTTAGATCTTTTAAAAAAAGGTTCCAAAGTTCAGGTGGCAAAGTACTTGGTGGCTCCGACAAGTTACATAGCTATGTTTCGTGGAGGAGGCCTGACTTTGGCAGAAAAAATGATCAAGGCTCAGCAGGAACTGCCTTCGGAAATTTTGTGGAAACAGGCTTTGATTCCCAATTTGAATGGTCTTTCCTGTCGCTGGAATCCAATTCCTCCGCAAAGGGGACATGTTGTTTCTGTTCTGATCCAGCATCGGAAAGATTTTTCTTCCTGGACAGATTTTTTGCAAAGAATGGAGTTGGCTTTAGGTTTTTCCGTGGATGAGCTGAATCCCGTTCATAAGCAGGGTCTCATTCTGCAATGGATTCCTGCGGGCATCCAAACCGAGTCGCGAGTGCAAAAGTCAGGGAAGCCTTTGTGGCTACAAAAATTAAAAATTATTTTGAATGCGGCCTTTGTTCATTTGCTGGTTTTGTCTCGACTTCGGGTGGGTGGATTTCAAGGGGATGAATATATTCAATCCATGTCGACCCATGCCGACTACCGAAAATTCGATGATATCTTACGATTGGTTTTGGATTTGAGTTCTGAACAAAAAGCGCAGTTGGAAAAATTTTTAGAAGCCGAATATCAAGCACAGCATATTTTTTATGGAGTTCATGCCTCCACGCATGCCTTGATGACTTGTATGGTTTTTTCCGCCACTCAGGGAAAGCATTTGCACTTTGTGGATGGAGCACAAGGGGGTTATGCACTGGCTGCGCTTCAGTTGAAACAACAGTGGAAAAACAATGCTCAGGAATCCGTTTAACTTCCAAGTGAGGAGTCAATCATGAAAGTACAAACCGAACATCCCTATAAGATGATTTTATGGAAGTGGATTCTTTGGACTCTTTTGTTTTATTTTTTTGCTCGCTGCGAGTTTGCAATTTGGAATTGGAAAATTTTGGGACATGCAACGACCACTCAAGTCTTGCAGATTTTTTTGCAGGGGTTTCGTTTTGATTTAAGTGCGATTTTAACTTTGTCTTTACCCTTTTATTTAACTTTTTTGATTTTAGATTATCTCTGCTACTTCAAGGCGATTCGCAGTCATAAGTGGTGGCTGGTGGTTGCTGCTGCCTTGTTTGCGACAGTGCAATTCAGTGGTTTGATTGTGACCTTGTCAGATACCGAATATGTGAACTTTGTTGGACGGCGAATGACGGTGGATGGGTTTTATGCCTTTCGCGAAATTCCTGGAAAGTTTTTTTCTTTTGTTCAGACCTATTGGATTTTGTTCCTGGTGAATGGACTTCAGTTGATGATATTTGTTGCTGGGATATTTTGGTGGGCTCGTTGGAAGCCGTGGTCCTTGCAGGTGAAGTCCGTCTTGCCAAAATATTGGTATCTGAAATATCCCTTGTGGATTCTTGGGTCTTTGATTTTCTTTGTTGTGGGAATGCGCGGAGGCCTGCAAACGAAGCCACTGAGTTTTGCCCATGGTCGTCAGTTTCAGCACCCGATGATGAATCAGATGATGCTGAATTCAACTTTCACCATGCTGACTTCCGCCAGAAAACCAAGTCTTGCAAAAGAAATTTATTTTCAAAATCAGGAAGAACTTTTGTCTTTGCTGAATGATCGTCAGGTGGGACCAAGTTTGCTGAAACATCCGCATTCGCTTGGAGATCATCCAAATGTTATTTTGATCATCGTCGAAAGTTTGGCTTTAGAATATATGGGGAAGGTTCACGGGGTGAAGGGGTATACTCCCTTCTTGGATGAGCTGGCCTCAAAATCATTATTTTTTACATCGAACTTTGCGAATGGGCGACGATCCATTGAAGGAATTTCTTCGATTCTTGGTGGCATCCCCGCGTTGATGAATGAGCCCTTTGTCAGTTCTCCTTTTCAGACGAATACTTTGCTGGGGCTTGGAACTTTATTGA
Source organism: uncultured Pseudobdellovibrionaceae bacterium (assembly GCA_964522115.1). Classification (GTDB taxonomy): domain Bacteria; phylum Bdellovibrionota; class Bdellovibrionia; order Bdellovibrionales; family Bdellovibrionaceae; genus CAZFSX01. Next base: position 3,500 of record CAZFSX010000047.1, read on the forward strand.
AGGCTAAAAATTATCACACAAGTTTTTTTCATGGTGGGCAAAATGGAACCATGTTTTTTGATCAGTTTGCGGCTGCGGCGGGGATTGATCATTATTTTGGTCTTCAGCAATATCCAGATGCGAAGGATTTTGATGGGACTTGGGGGATCTATGATGGTCCCTTTTTGCAATTTATGATTCAAAAGCTGAATCAATTTCCTCAACCATTTTTTTCGACAGTCTTTACATTAAGTTCGCACCATCCTTACAAGATTCCTACCCAGTATCAGGGGAAATTTCCAAAGGGGACGGCAGAGGTGCATGAAAGTATTGGTTATGCAGATATGGCCTTGCGTGATTTTTTTCAGCAGGCTTCCAAGCAGCCGTGGTTTTCAAAAACCTTATTTGTGATCACAGCCGATCATACTCAGAAAAATACTTTGCCTTTCTTTGACAATGAGTTGGGTCGTTACCGTGTTCCTTTAATATTTTATGCGCAGGATTTTCAGTGGCCGAAGGTAGATGTGGAACAGGTGACCCAGCATATTGATATTCTTCCCAGTGTTTTAGATTTTGTGGGAGTGCAGCCATCTCAGGTGAATCCCTTGGCAGCTTCGGTTTTTCGACCTGGGGATCGTGTGGCTGTGACCATGATGGATGGGCGATGGATGTTGGTGCAGAAAGATTACTTTTTGGTGCAGTACAAGGGCGCGGCTAGGTCGCCCTCTGCTCCCTATGGTGAAATGCTGATGTACCGTCGGCAGGATCCCTTCGAAAAATCGGTGGTGACAGACCAAGACCCAATCTTGAAAAACCTTCAGCAGCGGCTTCAGGCAGTTCAGCAATATTTCAGTCAGGGCATGATCGACAACCGACTGTACCTTTAGATAGAAGGAGCAGTTTGTAGCCTGAGTTCAGGCTATTTACCCCCTATTTTCTTCCTGATTGGACGATTTTTGACCCATAATATAGTCCAAAGGATAATAAAATAAGGGGTAAATATGTCAAAGAGCAGGAGTGTTTGGACCTAAGTGTTGTCTCAAAATAAGACGTATTTTTCAATCGAGCGATATTCTCTTTAAGAAAAAATAAGGTGTGCTATCCTGATTCAGATTCATAGGGGGAATGAATATGAAGAAGAAACTGATGATTTTTTGGGGTGTTCTGTTTTCTGGATTATTGCTGACCGTTGTGTTTCAAAACTGCTCTCAGGGGATAGGTTTGAATGGCAGTTTAAGTAGCGGAAGTGATTCATCAAAACTTGCCGTGCCTCCTGAATCTTTGGATCCCAATGCAAAGGCTTCTGTTTCTATCAATTGTTCCGTAGGTCCCTTTTATGTTGGTCAAAAAATTCCATGCACAGCGAATGTGACGGGGCAGGGATTGGATTTGAAGTGGAGAGTAAATAGTACTATTCAGAAGCGTTCTGCAAACTTAAAAGACAGTAATCCTCCTAATGTATTCTTTCTTGATCAGGTGCCAGCGGGAAGTTACCGCATTGAAGCGATCTTATATGATAAGAATAATCAAGAAATTCAAAGTAATACAGTCACTTTGCTGGTTCAGCAAGCCATGCTTGTTATTAGTTGTCCAGATAGAGTAGGGCCAGATGTTTTGATATCTTGTATAGGAACTGTTTCTGGATCCATTCAGTCATCGCAATGGACATTGGATGGTCAAAGTATTTCAAGCGACTCTCGATTGCAAAGCGTAGATTTGGGTAAACTGTCAATTGGTTCACATATTGTCTCTGCGACTTTTATTGATTTACTTGGAAATAAGCAGGCAAGTAATTCAGTTACAATTAATGTTGATGAGGCTGCCACCAAGAATTCTTCAATGTCCATTTCGTGCGCGAGAACAGCCGTCTATGTGGGCCAATCTGATACTTGTGTCGCTTCAGTTGCTGCAGAAATAAGTTCATTTGAGTGGATTGTGAATGGCAAAAAAGTTTCAGGTAGTTCGAATTTAAAATCTTATACATGGACAGAAATTCCAGCAGGAGTTTATCAAGTTCAGGGTTCTTTTATTGATAAGACGGGCAAGTCTGTCGCAAGTAATGTTGTCACTGTTGTTGCAAAAGAACCTACGGTGGCAATTTCATGTCCTAGTCAGGCAGCTGAAGGTGCTTCCATCACTTGTTCTGCAACGGTTGATGGACCAATTCAATCGGGTTATTGGACTGTTGGAGGGGAAGAAGTCAGTGATAGTCTGAATATGTCTAACTATACTTGGCAAAATGTTCCATCTGGCATTTATCTTGTGCAAGGTGTTTTTAAAGATTTACTTGGAAAACAGCTGGCATCCAATACAGCAACTGTTGCGGTTTCAAATTCAAGTGCAGGTGCTCCAACTGTCGCCATCAATTGTTCATCAGATCAAATTTTTGTGGGACAGTCTGTGACATGCTCGGCGAATATCACAGGGTCGATTGTCTCTGGCTACTGGTCTGTGGATGGCAAACAAATCAGTGGAAGTTCCTCGACAGCTTACACATGGAAAAATATTCCAGTGGGTACATATGTTGTCCAGGCAACAATCGTTGATAATGTGGGTAAAGAAATAACTAGCAATGCAGTTTCTGTGACGGTGGGGTCTCCGCGTGTTACTATCAGTTGTCCTTCGACAGTTCTGATTGGCAGTGAAGTCAGTTGTCATGCAAACGTTGAAGGACAAATTGAATCTGGATATTGGGTGGTCAATAATATGCGTGTTCAAAATAGTGATGGTATGGCTATTTATACATGGAAAAATGTACCAGCTGGAGTTTATGAAGTTCATGGAATGTATAAAGATTCTTTTGGAAAAGAATATTCAACAAATTCTGTGAAGGTGACCGTTTCGAATGTGGCTCAGTCTGCATCGGTTATCATATCATGCCCATCTTCAGCTTATGCGGGAGATTCAGTGCAGTGCCGAGCTACTGTTCTTGGCTCGTTTGTTTCTGGTGGCTGGAAGGTCAATGGTGCAATTGTAGGTAAGTGCGATAATCTTTTGGTTTGTGATTGGGGATCAACGCCTGCGGGTTCATATACCGTGCAGGGATACATTGTGGATGGAAGTGGAAATCATTTTGTCAGTAATTCTGTCAGCGTGACAGTCAAAGAGCCTTCTGTTTCCATTGTTTGTCCAACAAATCTGCAGTCGGGTGATCATGCAACTTGCAGCGCTTCGGTGATGGGTCCTATCAAATCGGGTCATTGGACCGTCGATGGAAAAGTTGTTTTAGACAGTGCAAATATGGCATCTTATACTTGGAGTAATGTCCCAGCTGGCAGTTATAAAGTTCAAGGTGTTATTGTGAATAAATTGGGTCAAACCATTACAAGTAACTCTGTTTCCGTCGTTGTTTCGAATCCTTCTGTGACAATCAATTGTCCATCCATCATTTCTGCGGGGAGTTCAGGAACATGCTCCGCTGCTGTCACTGGAAATATATCTTCTGGCTATTGGACCTTGCTGGGTAAGGATGGAGTTCCTGTTCGGCAGCCCCATTGTGATGGTAAGGTATCCTGCACATGGGATAATGTGAGTGCTGGAAGTTATCAAATTCAAGGTGTAATCGTTGATAAATTTGGAAAAGAGTTTCTTAGTGCAGTGAATACAGTTCTTGCCAAGTAGTGAAGAGAAATTCGATAAGCATTGGGGTCTGAATTTTTGTAGAGAGTTTTTTAAGGAGGGCAATTGGCCCTCTTTTTTACAAAGAGAGTTCAAAAGACTTTGAACTCTCTTTCTGTTTTGCTATAAGCAGGGACCTATGGATATCTTTTTCGCCTCGGCCAGTGCCGAACATCAGAAACGTGAAAAAAAACTAGCCCGCGAGTTGCGACAAAGCCTATGGTGGCGTCAGGTTGTGGGCAAGGGGACATGTTATCATTGTGAACAAAAATTCACTGCTGCGGAATTGACAATGGATCATCTGATACCTATTGCACGTGGTGGCTTTTCAAATAAGAAAAATTGCGTTCCATCCTGCAAAGATTGCAATACAAAAAAAGGCTATAAAACTCGAGCCGAGCTGGCAATGGAAGAGATGCAGTCATCTACCTTGGTGGAGAGCTTAGACGACACTCATGATGCAGAACTAGACAATACAGATCCAAAGAAGGATGAGTAGAACGTTATTATTTGATTCTCGCCTTGATGTAGTCATCGACAATTTTTTGTCCGCTGATTTTTTGAAAAGCTTCCTTAAGAAGAATCGCTTTATGCTTGTTTTTCGCATTAAAGGGTATATGAAGGTCTTTGGGTTCGATAATTTTTGAATTGATTTGAATTTTACTTGCTTCAGCTTTGTAGTCATTCATTAAAAACCATTTTGCATTATTGATATCGATGATGGCAGCATCCAGTCTTCCTGCTGCAACTTTTTTCACATTGATTTCATCGCTTGTGGCAATATCAGTTAAAATAACTTTTGCTTTGACAAGCTCATTGAACGCTTTGGTATTTCCATAGTCTTGCACAACTCCAATCGTTTTGCCTTTTAAGTCGCTTAATTTCTCCCATTTTAGGGGACGTGATTTTGGCTCAATAAATCCCAAAGGAGAGCTGTACAGAGGGGAGGATGCGGTGAATCCTTCTTGGATATCTTCCATCCAGGCTGGGTAGTAGCCAATATATTGATCTAGTTTTCCGTCAGCAATGGCTCGAGACCAGGGTAAAAAAACAAATTCTATTTCGATCCCTTTCGTTTTCAAGGCTTCACGAAGGACTTTGACACCAGCACCCTGATCGGGACATTTTTCACAAGTGAAGGGGGGCCATTCTAAGGTTGTTACGATCCACTTTTCTGCATGACTCATGATTGAGAAAAAAATATCCAGATAAAAAGATAAAACATTCTTTGAATCACACCGAACTCCTATTTTTGTATTTCTAGAACTACAGGCTACACCTAGAAATTTGATTTTGTGAAGAAAAGAATAAAATGGAAATCCAGATCGATCAATTTTCATGGATGTTGTTTTTCAATTCCAATCTTTGAGTTTGCTAGATTTTCGGGTAATCATTGTCTTCAGTTCAGGTGGCAACCTAGAACTTGCCTAGTTCCTATTGGATTTTGTATTCTCAAATGCTTGAGGGATTTTTATGATGAATATGGATATGAAATTGGTTCCTGTTTCGGCGAAGAATGAAGCTGTTTATCATCGTTTGCTTCAATGTTATGAAGCTGAATTTTCGCGGTTAACAAAAAAATTTCCAGATGAAAATGGGATTTTTCCTTTAGATACCGAATTAGGTGATTCCGTTTTTGCCCTGCTTTTGTTTTGGAAAGAAAAACCAGTGGGCTTTGCAGCCATCGAAATTAAGGGCGAAAAATCCTATGAATGCAAAGAGTATTATGTGATCCCAGTTTGTCGTCGTGAAGGACTTGGCAGTCAATTCGCTCGACAAATTTTTGCTCAGTATCCTGGGAACTGGGAGATCAAACAAATTCAAGGAGCCACCGACGCCAAAAACTTTTGGCAGAGAACCTTAACACTAAAAGGCCCTAAAATTTTGGATCTTCAAGAGGATCTCTTCCAAGATCCTTACTGGGGCCCTGTGACAAGACAGAAGTTTGTTAGTTCTTCCGACGGAATTTGATAACATGGTTTGATCCAGTTTTTCATTCTTCTGATTGAGTCATCAAGCAGCATAAGCTTCTATTGAATGATAAAACCAAGTAACCAAAAGTTTGAGTTGAATCCAAGGTTTCATTTTCAACGAATTCCTGCTTGCTGTCGGTACTTCCATTGATTATGGGTTCGACAAAGTAAGGTTAGATTTTCAAAGCTATCTTTTCCGCCAGCCCATCGAGGTTTAAGATGTTCCATTTCCAGCTGAAATTTTTCACCGCATTTTTTACCAGTCAGTGGGTCATGAAACTGACATCCATCCCATTTACGAAAAATTTGCTTTTTTAAACTGAGTTGAGGTATCTGTAATTTCTTCTTTTTGTTTTCCTTTTCGGAAGTGAGTTTTTCGATGGGGGACATTTCTGTAGGGCATGTCAATGTCCTTGCAGAATCAATGTTCTTGGTAGAGCCATCGCAAGATTTGCGACTCTGGCGGCAAGGGTCTTTCTTGCTCAAATAACAATCCATCAATTCTTCCAAATAATTCACAGTGGTGAAGGATTTATTCTCTTGTTGCAACTTGGCTGCTAAAAGTTCGCGGCAGCGTTGAAGTTTGATTTGTTGCTCTGGTGTTAAAGTGATGCTGAGTACACACGACTGATCTTTTTGCATGATTTTGCGTTCGGGCTGTTGCAATGGGAGATCCAACTTTTCTGCCACTAAAACTTGCGTCTGCACGGTGGTTTTCTGTGTGACAGTCGCAATCACTTCGCGCTTCAACTCCGCAGAAAGTTTCTTGCCAGTTTGAGATTCTTTCAATTTCACTGCTTGGCTGATAATGCCAATCTGTGAAAGATTCACATCCCCCTGTTGAATTTTTAAAGCCAATTCTGGTACATGATTCATCATTCTTGCCGCGTCGATCCGTCTTTGGGCGGCAGCAAAGGAATACCCCATCGCCTTGGTTAAGTACTCAAACAAAGAAGAGTAGGCTCGTGCCGCATATAATTTACGGCGGTCCACTTCTTGAATATGTTTTAAAATCAGATGCAATAATTGGCGTTCACGTCCCACCAAATATTTCAATTGAGATTCCAACTCTGCATCTTTCAAGTAAAGGATATTTTTTTGCCAGTTTTTCTTGTCAGATTCTAACACTTCCATAGAAGACTGTTCATGCAATGATTCTGAGTCTACCCCTCTATTCACTTTCACTTCCGAATCGGAAAAATTCAGTTGCTCCATAAAAACCTTTCTTTCATTCTTCTTTCAGATTTCAAATCCAGAAGGAGAATGAATTTCAATCGACGTACGTTGGAAATCCATCATAACAGCTCTTGAGAGAGCTGCATTCTTTCTACCATGGGTTTTAAACACATCGATTTCGCAATGAATGAAGTTGGCCAAAAACATCCCATTTAAAAGTTCATATTGGGTCTATAAAATAGATCTTAGAAAGGATCCTTCAAAACGAATTCGTCGAAGTTCAAAAGCCATTCTCATCGAGGTTGAAAAACAAAAAAATCCTGTCAAAAGATTTCGACAAATCGTCATCAGAAAAATGAAGTACCGGACATTCATCAAATGCAGATGAATTGATGAACTTTTCGTATCTTCAAGAAAATTTAGTATTTCTACTTCAATTGATAAGGCCCTGACTAGATCAATCCTTTGAATAAGATAGAAGACCTTCCAATCAAAGTGGCAAAAAAGTCACCCCTGTTAGGAAAATAACATCTAGGAAAAAATCTCTTTTCATTTATATTGATGCTTAAATTTAGGTTGGATTGGATTGGATTGGATTGGATAAAAAATCAAATCATCCAGCAAAGATATTTAAATTTCGACTGTTTTGATAAAAACTCAGAGTGGAAAAAGAAGTATGAATCCAAAATCAAAAAATAATCGATTAGGTTTTGCACTAGCATTACAAACGACCCTGTTGGGCCTGGTTGTTCATGCGCAACCTGCTCATAAGTGTGGAGATATGTTTCAACCCAAGCAAAATATGATTCTGGTTGAAACTTCAGATTCAGTTGAGACACCTCTCGAAACGGCTCTTTCCTTGTTGGGTCCAAAATTTCCAATTTCTGAGGGGACAGGCGTCCTGAATACAGGTTTGGGTTTCTCCATAGAAACAACTGTGCCGTCTGTCAAATTTGCCTCTGGATTAGAAGTTACTTTTGAAGTTCATCAAGGAGTTTTACAGGGTCAAAAAAACCATCTTTTTTATCAAATGAATTTTCAAATTGCAGATACAATCACGAAGAAATTGGTGGCAGGAGTTGATTTTCCGCAGTCTCAATTTTCTATTGGAAATCCTACGCGTGAACAGATAACCACACTTTCGAAAATGGACTATGTCGCTCGTCTTCAACCGCGATTATCAAAAAGAGTGAAGAGTATTCAAGAGACTCAAGGCATTTTGATACAACTCGTTTCAAATCAACAAGGAGTTCCTGAACTCATTCAATTTGACTCGAATATTCCATTATCTCCTGCAAAACTTTCTGAAATAATGAAATCTATTTTGGAAGAAGTTTACTTAGCAATCCTCCATAAAGATCCAAATGTTTGGTACCAACTTTAGAAGAATGAATCTCAAGCGGACTGTCTATGAAGCGTGCTTTTGCATGTCCTATGCTTCAAAGTGTGGTGTCTTAGGATGGAAGTTCTAGTCAGAGAATTCCACATATGCTGTTACCCTTCGTAGGTTTTGATGCGAACCATGCAGTGTCACTTCAAAACGATTGTTTGTACAAGTGGCAAACTTTTTAGATATCTTATTTTTATTTGAGAAGTCTTTCCAATGAAATATTATTTGACGTTTTCCATTGCAGTGGCCAGTCACATGAATTTCAGATTTGTCTGAAGTTTCTTGATTGTCATCATCGACGTTGTCCGCAATTTCTTGGTTTTCATCTTCGACGTTGTCGGAAGTTTCTTGATTGTCATCATCGACGACAGTGTTTTGATTTGTTGATGTGGAATTGTCCTCAACGGATGAGTTGGTAAGCGTCGAATCGATTTCGACAACAATGGAGTTTTCCGTCGTTTGAGTTTCGGGATTTATAAGGCCAACTTCGATGGACTGTGTTTGACCTGGAGTTAGAAACACGGATGGGGTTTGGTTCAAAATGGACTCAGGTGATGTCACTTGATCTTGAGGTGTTGAAGCAATTGGTTCTTGAACAATTGTAATAGGTTCTGTGGTTAAATTTGGTGGTGTTGATGGCTGTTCACCAACAACAGATGGCAATGAGTTTATTTGTGGTACTTCATTGTTTTTACCTTGTTTTCCGCATCCGGAAAAAAGAATAACAAAAGAAAGAAGGCTAATCGTATATTTGATCCATAGATTTTGTTGTTTTGTCTGGTTCATGATGACCTCCTGAAAATATTCTAGGTCTTGAAGGTCATGGGGTTATCAAGTCAATATCAAATCTTCATCATAAAATTGATTCAATTTAAAACAGTTAGGATGCTTTGGGTACTTGGAGTGTCTTATATTGATACCCAACCCCAGAAACAGTGCCGATGGAAGAGGCGAATGGACCTAACTTTTTTCGCAGAGT
>CAZFSX010000048.1:0-8366 GCA_964522115.1 uncultured Pseudobdellovibrionaceae bacterium
TTGCTCCATGTCCTGGTTCGAAGGGTAAAAGAAGAATTTGTCCACCAAACTTTTCTTCAACGATTTTTTTTGAAATACTCAGACCCAGACCCGTTCCCTTTCCAACTTGCTTCGTTGTAAAAAGAGAATCAAATATCTTTTCTCGGATTTCATTTGGAATCCCAGGTCCCGAATCTGTGATTTGCACTATAATGTTTTTATCTGATGGAATCACTTTTAAATGAACTTCCTTCACAGATCTTCCCACGGCAGCATCAACACCATTATTCAAATATTGACAAAAACTTGATTCAACTCGGACTCTGTTGCAAGAACTTTAAGATCATGTGCATATTCGTGAATAATAATCTGAACATGCTCTCGATCACCGCGCCAGCTACTCATCAATGCGGAATCCTCGATGACTTTATGCAATTCTACCTGATGAACCGGCTCATCCTGATTTCCGTGAACGAAGTTTTTCATACTTCGAATAATTTGCTCAACCTGATCCATCATTCGCATCATGCGATCAGCATATTTTTTATAAACTTGTTTTTGATTATCATCGACCAACTTCAACTGTCTTTCCAAATTTTGAGAAGAGGCACGAATGACTGCTAATGGAGTTGCAATCTCGTGCCCAATCCCCGCCGCCATTTCCCCAAGTGTAGCCAGCTTCATACTTCGAGCCAGCGCATTTTTCTGATCGCTGATTATTTGACCTGAACGTCGAGTATCAAAGACAACAAATTGCACCAAAAATATTGCCAATATAAGTGCACTCACCATTAGAATTGCAAAGGTGACCGTCACTTGATCTCGTTTTTGAATCAAATTGACCTCTCGAAGTTTTAACATATTTGCCAAAATTTCTGAATGAGCTTGTACAAATCGCTGAAGTTCTTCCGCAATTGATTTGATCTGCATTGAATTTAAAGGAGTATCCGGCGCTTTGGTCAACTGAGCCTGTAACAATTGAAGATAATCTTGAAAACCACGGATTTGAGTCATTATCCATGGCCAATTTTCATCCTGATAAACAACTCCTGACACAACTTTTTGCAGATAGTGATTCATCAAACCTAAAGATTCACCAAACGCCATGTGAGATTGTCCAGGGACTTTACCAACCAATGACCCCTCTGAGGAAAAGTCATCAAATGTTTTTGGAATACTATAGTATAAGACAAACATTAAATAATACGTATCCAAATTGGGATCCAAAACTAAGGTGCTGATATCACTCCAACGCTCTAAATGAGATGTAATCTCATGAGTAACGAATTGAAAAACATATTTTTGAAATTGTGTTTTATTTTCTTTATGAAAAAGCCATCGCTGCATCTCCTGTTGAAGATCAGACATAGCGATCGCTTCAGAAGGCCACCGACCCTTCATCTGATTCGATCGAAGCTCGTACTCTGAAACCATTTTTTCAATTTCGGACCGGCAAGAATTCTGCCATTGCTGTTCACATATGTTCAGCTGAAAAAAAAGTTGGAATAAGGGATGGGATACATAAACTCCGCGCTGTTCATCCTGAGCGATTTGGATGGAGCTCTGACTTTCAGAAAAAAACTGTGCAAAAAGATAGACCGTTGGCAAGGTTAACAACAACCCCACCCCAATCAAAAGAACTTTGACCTTTTGAATTAAACTGCTTTCCTGAACTTTAGATTCCGCGGACACAATCCTTCCTTTACTTAACAACTCCACCCTGACTCTGAGTCTCATCGGCTTTTTTTGTAGAATTTAATACAGGCTGGGATAAGATTTCTAAATGTTGTAGGAGGACCAGTGATTTTTTTTGTTAAAAATAAGAAAATAGCAGCTGCAGTTATTTTAATTCCTCTCATTGTTTTTATTATGTTTCAAATTAGAAGGTCAAAGCCAGCCCTAACGACTTTGGTTCGAAGAAGCGACCTGGTCGAGTCTGTGTATGGAATTGGAACTGTCACTGCCAATAAAAATTTTAATTTGAAAGTTGCAATTCCAACTAACGTCAAAGAAATTTTTGTCCACGAAGGTGACTTTGTCACAAAAGGTTCACCACTTCTTCTTTTAGAGGATACACCAACTTTCAAAGCACCATTTTCAGGGACTATCACTGCCGTGTATTACAAAGTTGGAGAATCAGTCACACCTCAATCTATCATCCTTACTTTGACGGACATGAAAGATCGCTACCTGACAATTTCATTGGAACAACAAGGTGCAGTCAGAGTTGAGCCAGGACAACACGCAAAACTCAGTTTCGAAGGATTAAGAGATCAAGTTTTTGATGGAAAAGTGGATGCCTTATTTTCAAGAGACGGGCAATTCTTAGTTCGAGTGCAGTCCCCTTCTTTGCCAGATAAAATTCTTCCGGGGATGACTATGGATGTCGCTATCATCGTCAAGAGAAAACCAAATACCTTAGTGATTCCCCTACGAGCCCTTTCTCAAGGCACTGTTCAGCGAAAGACAAAATCAGGTTTCGAACTCATCCCTGTTAAAATTGGACTTGTTGATGAAGATAAAGTTGAAATTTTACAATCTCTACTTCAAGAAGGCGATGAAGTTCTTCTTCCAAAGGTAAATCCCTGATGTTTTATCTTGCCATTCGCCATCTTTTAGCTAGAAAAAAACAAACTGTTTTCACTCTTTTGGGTGTGTTTTTTGCCAGCACATCCTTTGTTGTTATCACGGCATTCTTCTTAGGTTTTCAGGAATTTTTAATTGATCAATTATTGAATAATGATGCTCATATTCGCATTTCATCTAAAGAAGATTTTATTCTACGAAATTCTTTTGACTCCATTTTTTTTCCTGAACAAACACCCCTTTGGATCTCTGCCCCAAGTGGTCGAAGAGACAATAATAAAATATTAAATCCTCAAGGTTGGTACCATCGACTAAAACAAGATCCTCGTGTTCAAGCATTCAGTCCCCAATTGACAGCACAGGTTCTGATGACTCGTGCTCAAGCTCAAGTGACGGCTCGAATGATTGGTTCCAATCCAGAACAACAACAGCAAGTCACAAATATCCGTGAATATATGATTCAAGGAAAGTTTATGGATATCTCTGTCGGAGGCAATCGAGTCATTATTGGAGATGAATTGCTTGCCAAGCTTGGAGCCCATGTTTCCGAGACTATTTTGATTTCGAATGGAAAATCAGCCCCTGTTCCATTTAAAGTTGTTGGAAGTTTTCATGTCGGAATTCGAAGTCTAGATCAGGGTGTTGCATTTGCTGCTTTGAGCGATGTTCAAAGAATCAATCAAACTCCAACTCAAGTGAATGAGATTGCTGTGCGAATTCATGACGTTCAAAGCGCTTATCGGATGGCAAAGGACTGGGAATCTGTCTCTACAGAACGAGTGCAAAGCTGGGACGAAATTAACACCAACGTTCTTAACGTCTTCGCAATTCAAAATGGAACTCGAATTATGATGACTGCAGTGATTCTACTTGTCGCAGGATTTGGAATTTACAATATTTTGAATATGGTTGTGACTCAAAAAAGAAAAGATATTGCCATCTTAAGATCGATGGGATTTGAACAAAAAGATATTGTTTATCTTTTCTTAAGCCAAGGATTTATTGTTGGATCCATTGGTGGATTCCTTGGACTGATCATCGGCTATTGGATTTCACGTGGTTTAGAAATGATTCCTTTCGGAGGAGGCCCTCTTGGCACCGGAGCCGGACATATGACAGTCTCTTTTGCCTTTGATATCTATATCAAAGGATTGCTGTTCTCTTTAACTTCAGCACTTATTGCCAGCTATCTTCCTGCTCGCTCTGCAGGAAAACTAACTCCCATTGAAATTATCCGAGCAGGAACGGAATAATATGAGTGTTCAAGTTCAAAATGTTACAAAATCCTTTGGTGAACCATCCGTGGAGGTTTTGAAGAAAGTTTCTTTTGAAATTCAAGATGGAGAATTTGCTGCTTTAACTGGACGATCTGGATCCGGAAAAAGTACCTTGCTTTACATTTTATCATCCCTTGACCATGCAACGGAAGGAGATGTTCTTTTTGATCATAAATCCGTAAAAAAAATGAGCCCACAGGAACTTCATCAGTTTCGAAATGCAAAGATGGGATTTGTTTTCCAATTTCACTATCTTCTTCCTGAATTAAGTAGTCTAGACAATGTGCTGATGCCAACAAGAAAACAAGGACTTCATCTTCAAAAAAGAAATGAAGCCATAGATTTGCTTCGCAGTTTTGGTCTTGAAAAAAAATTAGAAAGCTTCCCAAGGCAACTATCTGGCGGAGAACAACAGCGTGTAGCCATTGCTCGAGCTCTGATTATGAATCCCAAATATCTATTCGCCGATGAACCCACGGGAAATTTGGATTCTGTGAATGGTGAACTTGTCATGAATCTTTTAAAAAAAATAAACTCAGAACGAAAGACAACAATCATCATGGTTACTCATGATCCTGATTTTGCAAATTTAGCATCAAGACAAATTTTTCTTGTTGACGGTCAACTGGTTGACAAAGAAACTCGATAACAAATGAATGCCACGTTTCAACTGTCAAAAAATGTATTTAAAAAAATTCTTGGACAAACAAGTTTTGAAGCCATTTTTGATTTAGTTATTATTCAACGTATCCCTCTTTTGATTAAAACTCGACATGGCGATCTTGTATCGATTGTCGTAGATCAGCTTTTTCCCCATTCCATGATTGCCCATGGTCATACCCATACAGATGCCAATCCTTGGCGTACAACCTGTTCCTTCCAACTTTCAGGAGAACGATATTTTTTTGTTGGGATTATTTCTGTCCAAGGCAGCAAATATGTCATTCAAAGACCCTTTGAGCTGTATATGCTTCAACGTCGTAGCATGTACCGACTTCCTATTCCAACATCAATCAAAGCCTTTGCCGAATTAAGAGCTGGAAAAACAATGCACCGACTACTTCTACGTGATCTGAGCGCAGGCGGATGCCTTCTGGCTCACAACAATTCGAAACTGACTCTTGGACTTGGTGAAGATTTAGAAACAACTCTGCTTCTTCCAGATAGGGACCCCATTGTCGTACAGGGACAAATACGGCATATCCGTCGCAGAAAAGATCCACAGGCACCTTTCTTGGCTGGCATTCAGTTCATCAAAATCCCAGAAAAACAGCAGAATAAATTGGCTGCAATTGTCATGGAACTTTATCGTGAACATTTTGCTCGCTGGAAATCGAAATAAATTAATTTTCCTCATTCAGGCTTCGAGGTTTTTTACTTTTCACTTCTTCCATTTTTTTTCTTAACGCCGCCGCTTCATCTATCTGCCCCGTACCTGCTGTTGAGTTGTCAACAGTTGCGGAAACACCGAATGCTTGTTGAGAAACTGACGGTGCGGAAGTGGTCGAAGATGAAGTCGAACCAGATTCTCTTCGTCGCTCTTTTTCTTTTTCCTCTTTCTCTTTTTCTTTTTTCTTTTTGAAATCATCGTAGCGTTTTGAATAATCACGATGTTCTTGGTTGAACTTATTTGTCATTTCACGAATATAATCTTCAAAGCTCGAACGACGCTCTCGGACACTGGAATCAAATTCTGCGCGCTGTTCGCGTTCCGTTGCAAAGTACTCTTTCCTGATATCTTCATGATCCTTAAAGAATTCATCACGCTTTTCCTTCGTTGGCTTCGAAGCAAAAAAGAGATCTCTTTTTTTTGACTGATTCTTTAGAAATTCATCTCGAATTTTTCTTTCATTTTTTGTGAATAGTTCTCTTTCTTTTGTCATATCCTTATCAAAAAGTTCTCTTTTCTTACGAATTTTTGATTGAAATTGTTCTCGAATTCGAGAAGGCTCCACAGAGACTTCAGCCATCATCGAATAAATATAGGCTGTTTCATCATTTTGTTTTTTAATATCCTCAGGAATGTCCTTTCGTAATTCCTGTAAAGACTCTTGATCTTTTTTAAGAAGATATTTTTCCTGGACCAAAGGCCGATCTTCTTGACTGTATACTTCTGTTTTTCGTGGAGAGGTGCTGCAACCGATAACGGCCAAGATCATACAAATGAAAGCTTGTTTATCCCATGTCATACAAAATCACCTTCTTTCGTCATAGGGACGAATGACCATTTCTTCTTATTAAACCTGATTCTGATTTAAGATGTCTATTTTTCTCTTTAATCTGGATCTATGTGGTATGGTCGACGATTTTTTGATTCAAGATGGAAACAAGCATCGGTTCTTCGTGGCCCGCTGATGTTTCGCCATGGTGGTTTCCAATGGAAATATACCTTGTACATCCTTTCAGCACTGGGTCTGAGTTTTCTGGCCTTTGTGGGCCCAACATATTGGCTGACAGAGCAAAATTATAGAATATTTTCTCAACTTGCTTACCAAAGCCAACCCGAATTGGTTCATTACTTAGAAAGAGAGATTGTTTGGCTTCGATTTTTCCTTGGATTCTCTCTTTTATTCACAATGCTTTTTTGCGTTTTTTTGGGATTAAGATTTACTTCACGAATTTTAAGACCCATTGTCGATTTAGAACGACACATGAAAAAACTTACTCTTGGCAATTGGAGTTCACCGGACTTTCGCGCTCGCGAAGGAGATGATTTTCCCAGCCTTATTCATACTTATGGATATCTATATCGATCTTTACGAGCCAATATTGAAAATGAAATACAACTTTTGCAAAACCTTCCAATTGATTCTCATCATCGAGCTGCGATCAATCTTCTGGAAAACCTAATTCGTCAGAAAAAATTGCAACTGGGTCTTTTGCCTCCGCAGATGTTACAAAAAACAGAAGAAAGCAAAGAACCTGAAAAACAAGCACCGCTTCAACAGGTCAGCTAATTCAAAGAAATCCACTGATGACCACGATCGGTCAATTCAAATGCATGGGGCTGTTCATACCAACTACCTAAGTTAACAGAAATTCCACGCTGATCCTTATCAATCCATTCAAACTCATCTTGAACATGCATATGTCCTGCAATTAAATAATCAAACTTATCTTTTCTCCAAGCATGCAGAGCATAGGTCCTTATCATTTCTTTCAATTTTGAAAAATCTCTTTCTCTTCTTTTTGAACTGGATTTGCGACTTCGCCCACTGAACATATTTCCAAGATCCACGATCCAAGAACCTGGCAACGTTTGAATCAATGTCTTTATTGGAAAACTATCCATCCCTTGACGGTAGTAATAGTACAATTTATCGTCTTGATTAATAAAATCCCCATGCTCTAAATGCAATCGCCAAGGACCCAACTGCTTGTATTGAATCCCTTTAAAAACATGAATACCTTGGGAACTCCAAAATTTTTCAATATGAAAATCATGATTTCCTTCAAAGTAAGAAACCTCAATTCCTTTTTGAACAAGAACCTTCAAGGCATGAACACTTTCAGAAAATTGTTCTGCGTAAATTTGATGGCTTCCAAACCAAACATCAAAAATATCACCAAGTAAAAATAGATGCGTCAGTTCGGAATCTTCAGCAATATTATGTAAAAAGCGCAACAGGATTTGCCCGTTGCGCTCATTTTGTGACTTTAAATGGATATCAGAAATAAAAAGTGCTTTCACACAGAGAATCTAACCGATTCTACTAGGGAAGATCAAGGCCTTGTTTTTTTCGAATAAAGGCTGGAACTTCTAAATTCTGACTAGTAAAAGGCGAACTCAAGATTTCTCGAGCCAATCGACGAGCTTCTTCCAACGACTGTTGTTCTAACGAATCGACATTCATTGAAAGCTGTTCTGGCAATTGAACTTTTGCTTTTTCTTGATTTTCTTTGAATGCACGAGCCTTTGCGATCAATTGATCCCTTGAACTTGCTGCTTGCTCGTACAAACTTCGATTTTCCTGAGTCGGAACAGCTTCTGGCACCAAACCTACAGGCTCCACACTTTGATATGCCTGTTGTGCAAAAATCATTGATGGAGCAGCATCCAACGAAGAAGCCGGTTGAGCCTGCACAACTTCTTGTTGTACAGGTTGCTGAGCGGGCTGAGAATACGAGGTTGCAGGTGCAAGCTCAACCGGAGGAATAAAATTCGTCGAAGGCTGAATGGGCGCACTGACTTGAGTGTTCGCCAACTGGGATGCTGCCACAGGTTGCTGCACAAACTGCTGCTGCATTTGCTGTGTTGGCATTTGCACATGATGAGGTTGCACTTGTTGCGACGACATCACAGGAACATAAGATGGCTGCAATTGCGCAGGTTGAGAATATGAAAACTGCTGCACTTGACTGTGCGCCATGTTCTGCTGTTGATGATGTTGTACTGGCGCATTTGACCACATCTGCTGCTGAGGAATCTCCATAGGACGAGCTTGAAATTGAGGAACCGGTGGCAACTCAATTCTTGGTGCAGGATTTGGATTTAAAAATTCTTGCATTTTAGCAAGATGATCG
>CAZFSX010000048.1:8376-12567 GCA_964522115.1 uncultured Pseudobdellovibrionaceae bacterium
GATCGCCTGCTAATTTGCGATCCTGATCCGCAAAACCAGTTGCAATCACTGTCACACGAACTTCATCTGTCATATTTTCATCGATCACGGCGCCGAATATAATCTCAGCATCTTCATGTGCAGCCTCTGTAATCAATGTCGAAGCTTCATTCACTTCATAAAGGCTAAGATCAGGTCCGCCTGTCACGTTGATAATAATACCTGTCGCACCATCGATAGAAATGTTTTCCAACAAAGGAGACGAAATCGCCATCGTTGCAGCTTCCATCGCACGGTTTTCACCACGAGCATATCCTGTACCCATGATTGCCATCCCTTTCGACGCCATCACTGTACGAATATCCGCATAATCCAAATTGATCAAACCACGAATATTGATCAAATCTGAAATCCCTTTCACCGCCTGCAAAAGAACCTCATCCGCTTTCTTGAATGTTTCCAAAAGAGGGGTCTTATCCGCAGCAATAGATAAAAGTTTTTGATTAGGAATGACAATCAGTGTGTCCACATTTTCTTTTAATTCTTGAAGACCGCCTTCGGCATGTTTTTGCCGACGCTTTCCTTCAAAGTTGAAGGGTCGAGTGACTACACCAATCGTCAAAGCTCCTAACTCACGCGCGATCTTTGCAATTACTGGAGCGCCACCGGTCCCTGTTCCTCCGCCCATACCCGCGGTAACAAAGACCATGTCGGCGCCCTCTAACTTTTCAACAATTTCATTATAGGATTCAATCGCAGCACGGCGACCGATATCAGGATTTGCTCCTGCTCCTAACCCTTTTGTCAGATCCAAGCCCAATTGAATTTTTTTCGAGGCCTTATTGGCCTGCAAGGCTTGGATATCTGTGTTCGCAACGATAAACTCAACTCCAGTCATCCCTGACTCGATCATCGTTGATACAGCATTGCTTCCACCGCCGCCGCATCCAACGACTTTAATGTTTGCACCGATGCTGATATTTTCTTCAAGCTCGAACATAACTCCTCCTAAGTAGTAAAATTAGAACAGATCACCAAAAAGTTGCCGTACTTTGTGAGAGAGCTGCTGAAAAGTGTCCGTCAGTAGATCATCCCGTTCTGTTTGAGGCTTCAAATTTTTCTGTTGCTTAAGTCCATACAAAAGTAATCCTACGGCCGTTGCAGACGCTGGAGATTGAACCACTTCAGAAAGTCCACCCACTTTTCCTGGTGATCCTTTTCGAACGGGAATATCAAAAACGAATTCTCCCATTTCGACAAGTCCTTCAAGTAAGCTACCACCACCAGTGAAAACTACCCCTGATCCAAGCAAAGCCATCAAACCACTCATTCGAATATCATTATGTAAAAGCTGCAGTAATTCTTCAGCTCTTGGTTCCAATACTTCAGCCAAATCTTTACGAAGAACTGTTCGCGATTTTCTTCCACCAACTCCTTCAACTTCGATGGTTTCATTTTCACTAATCAAGCTGGCTAAAGCACAACCATATTTTTTCTTAATATCTTCTGCTGAAACCTGCGGGGTTCTTAATCCCACAGCCACGTCATGGCTGAAGTGTTGACCTCCAACAGGAATAACGGAACAAGAGGCTACACTTCCATTGGTGATATATAAAGAACTACTGATACCGCCGCCGATATCAACAAGACAAACACCTAAAGATTTTTCATCTTCACTTAAAACGGACATCGAAGCAGCCAATGACTCTAAGACAAATCCCGCAATACGAAGCCCAGCTTTTTCTGTGCACTTAATAACATTGGTCAATGCAGTTTGAGCAGATGTCACAATGTGCACATTAGCTTCCAAGCGCACACCCGACATTCCGATAGGATCCAGTATTCCGTCCTGTCCATCCACTTTGTATTCACGCGGAAGAACATGCAGAACACTTCGATCCGCAGGTACAGCAACCGCCTTCGCAGCTTCAATCACACGCTCGATATCCTGTGGTCCAACTTCTTTATTTTTTATTGCCACCATACCCTTGGAATCGAAAGATCGTATATGAGTTCCAGAGACACCCACCCAAACATCTTGAATTTGATAGCCGGCCATGAGTTCGGCTTCTTCTCGAGCCTTGCGTATGGATTCGGTGGTGGCTTCAATATTAACAACAACGCCTTGGCGAACACCTGCGTTCGGAGCTGTCCCCACTCCCACAACTTCAATGTGAGGTTCGGACTTTTCATTGAACTGAACTAGACCAATGACCAAAGTTACTTTAGTGGTCCCAATATCTAGTCCAGCAATCACTGGAATTTTTGGCTTCTGTATACTCATCCTTAAGTTCCTTGGTAGCCAATCGATCGTTTTTTAAAACAGGACTCTTGTCCCTATGACTTAAGCCTACGGACCGCACCGAATGTTGACAACTCAAAAAAAAAAATTTTTTGACCGTGCGCAATGTTGCAGCACTCACCTGATTTCCTAGACCAAAGACCTGACATAACAAGCTTGATCTTCTTAGGTCATACACTCTCATCAACTAACAGCTGCTTCAATACTCAAGAACAAACAGTGCATGAAAGCAAAAATAGAAAACTATCAAGTGTCGAACAATTTTCGGCACCGTCTCATCTTGAGACAAGTCTAAAATTACGTCTTAGCTTATGAAGAAATAATTGAGAACTGAACTACATGCAATTGGCACCGTTCTTGCGACAGCAAAGGGTATGGAGGTTTTATGAAAACATCGTCTTCACTTTCGGTTCTTCTGCTTGCCGCATTTTCTATGGCCTGTGCGCGCATGGATCGACTGCAGGAAAAAACACCTTCAACAAAAAATACGCAAGGATTGTCTGCAGGACAAAGTTATAGCGAAAAATCAAAATCATTTCAGGTTCCACAAGGATCTACTCAAGTTGATTTTGTTGTTGTTTTAGATAACTCGGGATCGATGTACGAAAATATTCCACGAATAGCAGATCGTATGGACCACTTTATTTATCAATTGGAGTTCACACCAGTTCAGTGGCAAATGTGTTTAGTGACAACAGAAAACTCCAATTCCTATCCTTGGGTTTTTGGCAAAGATCAAAAAGAAGATCCATCACAAATCGTGATGGACTACCTTACACCAGATAAAAATTATATCTTTCGCGAAACTCTACAGAAAATTTCCAATAGTCGGCCAGGAAAAGGAGACGAACGCGGAATTGCTATCGCCAACAAACACTATAGCAATCCTGAAAATAAAGCCTGCTTTAGAAACCAAGCACAAAAAGTTTATATTTTTATCTCGGATGAAGATGAGGCCAGCGTTGGAGTTAACACTGCTGAAGCCGGATACAATGCAGAAATTAAAATGATGAATGAATTAGATGCACCTGATAATTTACTGAAGCTTATTCGAGATCGAGAAGGACAAAATACATCCATCACAGCCAACAGTATTATAGTACAAAAAGGAGATTCAACCTGCAAAGCTTTCGAAGATTCCCACGGAAGCATCAGTCATTATGGTCAATTTTACCAACGCTTGACCGAGATGACGAACGGAATTTCTATCAGTCTTTGCAAACAAGATTATTCAGAAGACTTACTGAAACTACCTGCCCTTCAACAAGCTTCAAAACAAGCATTATCTATTCCTTTGAACTGTACGGTTTCATCCCGTCATCCGGTCAAAGTAATGACGACTCGGAACTATGAGATTCCCTCTGTTGTCAAAAATAACAGCGTCGAACTGCAAGTCCCAGCCATTCCTGGCGAAAACTTGCACATTGAATACGTATGTATTCAATAGCTTAACCCAGAACTCTTTTACGTCCTTGCAAGAGCTCGGAAGGTCCGGCATTTGGCTTGCACAAAAGGCTTCCACCCCATGCGTACTTTGCTTGGGGTAGAAATGTGCAAACCAACCAAAGGACTCAATATGAAAATAATGAAGAATACACTTTTGATCGGAATGGCAGCCAGCCTTTCGATGATACATCTTGCCTGCAGCAAGAAACAACAAGTCGCTCAACAAACACCACCCGCGGCTCCTGCGCCCCCACCAACAATACAATTAAAATCAGCATCAAATTTATTTGAGATGTCCCTGACTCGATTGGATAAAGGGCAAGAAAATCCAGAGGCGGGTAATGCAGCACGGCCTCTTCACCCAGAAAAAGAATCAGATCGCGGGCGAACGAGGCGGCCTCCCTGGCTGTGGGACAAATGACGGCCATCAGCGTGAGCAGGCGATCAAACAAAAGCGCCGTCAG
>CAZFSX010000049.1:0-12240 GCA_964522115.1 uncultured Pseudobdellovibrionaceae bacterium
GTTCGTCGATTTTGTTTTGCAGATTTCTCATGACCAAAGTCAAAAATTGAAATTCCAAAGTGTTCTCTAAAGCAATCGCTTGAAGAAAAAGAGTCTCTGTATCTGTAAATAATCGAGGCTCATTATTCTTAGCGGCTAAGAAGCTTTCGTGGACGAATGGTACAGAAATTATTTTCCAATCAGATCCAAATCTTTGTGAGATCCCGGCTTGAAGATGTTTTTGTTCAAGTAACAGGCGTTCACGCCGCTCATCAAACAGTCTTTGATGTTTTTGTTTCGTATCCAATAGAAAGGTCTGCTGCACCCATTCCTGAAAAAAATGAACCATTTGTTGGCGTATACCAGCTGCCTTCGATTGAAAATTCTGTGTGGACCCTAAAGGAATTCTTAACGAAGAAATGTGGATACTAAATAGATCCCTGCATTGGACAGAGGCCTGACCTGCAAGGACATTGCAGAAGCAAAGAAGAAAGACATAATAAATATACTTAGAAAATTGAAACTGCATGAACCCACCCCTGCTCAAGGATGGCTTAAAACGAGACAACATCTTTTGTCAAACGGATTACTGGCTGCGAAGCTATTGACTGGTCATCAGAAGCTTGAATCCAAATTGTCTTAAAATGAGAAAGTTTAAGAAAACCCTCAAGTCAGCCAGACTTATGTCGATATGATACGAGTGAACTTAAAGAGACCATTCATTTAAAGGGGATCCAATATGTCCAAAAACTTTCTTCGCGAAAAGGGTCGTTGGTATTTGTTCTTATCTGCTTTAAGCCTTTCCGTTGTGGTGATATTTCAAAACTGCGCGAAGGGGATTCAGTCACAGTTGTCTTCCCAAAGCTCCTCTTCAAGTGTAATATCTAATCCCGTGGGTGGTTTGGGGTCAGAGGATGGATCTGGAATTGTTTCTCCAACTCCAGATGATGCTGTGAAGTTTTCCGAAAAAATTACGACAGCTTTTATCGCTCCATCGAAGGGGCAAGGGGTTCCGATTAATCCTGCAGAGATCACAACGGCCTATCGATTAGGGAATTCACTTTATATTTTAGATAAAACCCACTTTTATGAATGGAGTTATCTCACACATAAATTTACGACCTTTCATTTTGATGGGAGTATTGGTGACACTGTTTTTGATTTGGGATTAGAGGCCAATCAAACTGGTCTTGGCGGAAAAAAGAATTCAATTGCTACATTCTGGGATCCAGATATAAATGCTCCGCATGGTTCAGAAATCTCTGAGATTACAATGTCTGTTGACTGGCCTGGAACGGATCGACTTATCCTTTGGACAAAAAAGAATTGGTATATTTTTGATAAAAAGTTAGGAAGATTTTTGACAGTGAGTGAATCTTATCCAGATTCAAATCTTGGCACAGATAGATCCTTACAGAAACTGATGGGGGCTATGCCTCATTCTCCTGTTGATTTTGGGAAAATAACTACCGCTGTTGTTTTAAATGATGTCATACATATTTTAGATGATAAAAATGTGTATCGGTATGTTCCTTCATTTGCAGTGCAATCAAACCCAAGCTTATCGCAATATAGTGATCAGTTTATGCCAATATTAAATTTGGCAGATGTGTGGGGGAGTGATTCTCAGGCCCCTAAAATCAATAAGGATATTACTCATAGCTATTCTTTAGATTTTAATGGCTTAGCAAATGACCTTCTTATTTTCAATACAACAACAGAAGCCTACGCCTATTCAAAATCAAGGAATCGATTTCTTGCTCCATTTGAAGTGAATCCTAGTCTTGGTGATGATCGATCTTTACGTCGTATTTGGAGTTATAATTTGGGAATTTGGGGTGAGCTCAGTTATATCAATTTATCGCCCGAATCAGTTTGGTCGGGTGATCTTATAGGAAACGCATTTCGAGGCCTTGCTAACTATCCAGATTCTACAAAAGTAGTTGGAAGTTTTCTATGGAGGGATCATATTTTTTATATTGATAATGACGGACGTTTTTTTGGTTTTAATCTTCGTAAGTGGCGTTTTGAAACTGCTGGCGAGTTAGACCCATCCAAGTTTGGTTCTGGGAATTCAAACAACTTCTTGTCCGTTGCATGGAAAGGGTTAGTTGCCCCACAAAAAATCCAATTGATTTTTCAAATTGGGAAAATCATCTACATGGTGGATCCTGAGTTGAAAATCTTTGCCTTGGATATCGACTCTTCAAATTTTATTCCTATTAAGACTCTGGTTCCCAATATCGCTGGCGATACTGTTCTAGATTATTTTAAAGCCAAAGGTATGACAGATATAGCTATGTTAGAAGAGATTAAAAAATTTAAAGCGGCTTTTCCTCATAAAGGTGGGCTTCGATTCATCACTCAAACGAAGTGGTACCATTATGATGTTGTGAACGAACGCTTTGTGCCTGCCCGATTGATTGAACCAGATTTTCAAGATGAGCTTCTGAGTCGCGTGATGAGATGTGATGATACCGGAGTTCCATCGGGGTTATGCCGTAAATAATATAAAATAGGACCTTTGACCTGCTAAAAGCGGTTTAGAATCAGTTTAGAACTTCCGATATGCAGGAAGAGGTCAAGATGGTAGTCAGTGGAATTATTAAGAAACTCTTTTCAAGGTGGGGCTTACAAGCAAAATTGTTGGTTCCCTTATTATCTGTTGTTGTTATTATTATGTCTTCCGTAGGTGTTGTGCAATACCAGATTTCAACAAAAGATCTTACAAAAACAATGCACAGTAAAGCTGAAAATTTGGTTATTCTATTAACGAATATATCTGTGAATTTTATTGTGAATTTTGATCTGAGTGCACTAGAGCGATTTGTTGAACATTCTGTCAAGGATCCTTCCATTGCTTATGTTGTTTTTTATGATGAAAATCAAAAACCTTTGACTGAGAAATCAAAAAAGCCAGCAGATATTTCATCATTATTAAATGTAAGCGAAAAAATTATACAAGAGGGAAAGGTTTTGGGATCTGTTGAGGTAGGTTATCATTTGGATTCAGTTCATGTAGCTAAAAGAAAAAGCCTTCTTGTTATGATTTCGGGTATTGCTGTTACATTTTTTGCAATTTTTATATTAATGTGGTTTACAATCCATAAAGTCACAAAATCTGTAAATTTTATTTCATTAAATTTACAAGAAACTGGGCGACAGCTTCTGGCATCTGCTCAGGGAGTTTCTGAGTCTGCAGATGAGTTAGCAAGTTCTAATGCAAACCAATCGATATTTGTTGATAAGAGCATGTCTGTTGTTACGGAATTCGAACGGGCTCTAACTATGGCTAATGAAAATGTTCAAAAATCTACCAAATTTGCAAAGCAAAGCGAACAGTCTGTCATAAAAGGAAAGGAAGTCGTAGAACAGTTGCTGAAGTCTTTTGAGTTAATAAGCAGTTCTAATACTAAGTTAAATGAGAACATTCAAAATAACTTGCAAAATTTAAGTCAGGTTGTGAATGTTATTCAAAGCATTGGAGCTCAAACGCAAGCTATTAATGACATTGTCTTTCAGACAAAACTCTTATCTTTCAATGCTTCGGTTGAAGCGGCTCGAGCTGGCGTTCATGGAAGAGGCTTTTCAATAGTTGCAGAAGAGGTAAGAAAATTGGCAGAAATGAGTGGTGCAGCGGCATTGCAAATTTCAACTCTATTGAATTCGAGTATTCAAAATGTTACATTGCTTTCTGAAAAATCAGAAAAAGAAATGTCTGCGACTTCAAAGGAAGTAACAACACGAATTCAAGATGGGACTTCAAAAAGTCATCATGCTCGTCAAGTTTTTGAAGAAATCGAAAAAAGTATTTCTTTGACTGTCAATGTGACAGAAAACATTGAGACGACAGTGAAAGAGCAAACAACTGGAGTTCAAGAAATTGCCATATCTATGAAAGAATTAAGCTGGTCAATAGGAAAGACCAAATCTGTGGCTGATAATCAATCAGCCACAGCAAATGAACTTCTTTTGAAATCTGAAGTTTTAGAAAAAGCGACAGTTGAGTTGAAAGAATTAGTTCGTGGATCGGAAGATGAATCATCAAACCTAGACAAGGATGGGGTTGCTGAAAAACAATCTCAGCCACCTCATGCTGCCTAAGTTTATTTTAGACTTGCAACTTGTTCAGCCTTACCATTTTTGACCACAGTCATATAAACAGTATTGCTGCCGCTATGACTCGTGGAAGAAAACCTGACTGGAAATCCTCCAAGGTCAATAGAAAGACTTTCTAGTTTAAGACGGACAGAATCACGAGTTAAATCTTTTCCAGCAGCCTTTAATGCTTCAACAAATACTTTGGCTCCAGTATAGCCTTCGATGCTGGTATATTCAAAATTTTTGAATCCAGCGGCAGTCATATCTGCCTGATATTCTTTCACCAAATTTTCAGATCCATTTGATGGAGATGGAAATACTTGAGAAATAATTGTTCCTTCGACATCGCTTCCGCCTTCTTGAATGTAAGCAGCTGTACCGACGAAAGAGACATTTGCAAATAATGATTTTAAGCCACTGGCTTTAGCTTTTTTAACAAATGCGGCACAAGCTTTGTATGTACCTACCATGATTACGGCTTCAGGAGCTGCCTTTTTTAGCTCTTCTAAACCAGCATCAATTTCAACAGTATTTCTTTTATAGACACCTTTTCCAGATAAAGTTAGACTTCTTTTTCTTAAAGCTTTCATGACCCCAGCCTCGCCGGCGGCTCCGTAGCCATCGTCTTGTATGAAAATACCAATTTTTTTGAAGCCAAGTTCTTTGTTGAATTGTTCGACCAGAGCTTCTGTTTCATCAAAGTAACTTGCGCGTACATTGAATATATTTTTATTTACAGGATTTCGAATAGATTCAGCGCCAGTAAATGGGGCAACATATGGTATATTATGTTTATTGATCAATGGTGACACAGCTTGTGATGTAGGGGTGCCGACATATCCCAAAAGTGCAAATACTTTTTCTGCAATCAGTTTCTCAGTGTTTTCTACGGCTTTAACAGGTTCATATTGATCATCAAGAGAATTCAGTTTCAATGTGCGTCCATGAATACCACCAGCTTTGTTTATTTTAGCAAAGTAGGCCTCGACTCCTTGTTTCATCCCAGTTCCTAATGCGGAAGATGGCCCAGAAAGAGAATTTGACATTCCAATGCTAATAGAATCATTGGTGACACCATCTTCAGCAAGGCTAAGGTGTGATATAAAAAAGAAAAAAATTGCAAATAAGCGAATCATGACTCCTCCTATGAGCATGGTTTTTGAATTGACTTGATTAGTATTTTAACAGAAGCCACAAAGGTCAACGCGAACTTCAATGGAAGATGAAAATGCCTTTGTATTTATGAAAGAATTTAGTTTTTCTAGACGAATGTCTATGAACTTATTGAGGATCTACGAAGTTGCAGTTAAAAAAACCCCGGCTGCAGACAGTCGGGGTTTCGATGTAAGATGCTTAGATGCGTTTGGGATCAATGAATTACATCATGTCGCCCATGCCACCCATACCACCCATGCCGCCCATTCCTGGAGCTCCACCAGCAGCTTTATCATCTTTTTTAGGAGCTTCTGCGATCATTGTCTCAGTTGTTAACATCAACGAAGATACAGAGGCTGCATTTTGAAGAGCGCAACGAACAACTTTCATTGGATCGATCACGCCATCTTTAAGAAGATCAGTGTATTGATCACTGTAAGCGTTGAAACCATAAGTTCCAGATTTGTTCGAAAGAACACGGTCAAGAACGATGGCACCATCAAGGCCCGCATTGAATGCGATTTGACGGATAGGCTCTTCGCAAGCACGACGAATGATCATTGCACCCCATTGCTCTTCTTCAGAGTATTTGGATTTATCAATTTTTTGAGAAGCACGTAGCAAAGCAGTACCACCGCCCGCAACAATACCTTCTTCAACAGCCGCACGAGTTGCATTCAATGCATCCTCTACACGAGCTTTTTTCTCTTTCATTTCAACTTCAGAAGGTGCTCCAACGTGAACAACAGCAACACCACCAGAAAGTTTAGCAAGACGCTCTTTTAGTTTTTCTTTATCGTAGTCAGAAGTTGTTTCTTCAACTTGTGCTTTGATTTGAGCAACACGAGCTTGGATTTCTGCTTTTTTACCAGCACCATCGATCACTGTTGTGTTGTCTTTATCAACAACGATACGTTTTGCAACACCCAGGTCAGCCAAAGTAGCTTGCTCAAGTTTGCGACCGATATCTTCGCTGATCACTTTACCACCAGTAAGAATAGCAATGTCTTCCAACATCGCTTTACGGCGATCACCAAAGCCAGGAGCCTTCACCGCAGCAACGTGCAATGTGCCACGCAATTTGTTCACAACCAAAGTAGCTAAAGCTTCACCTTCAACATCTTCAGCAATGATCATCAAAGGACGACCTTGTTTTGCAACGCCTTCCAAAACACCAATCATATCTTTCATGGAAGAGATTTTTTTGTCGTAGATAAGAACATAAGCGTTTTCAAGAACAGCTTCCATTCTTTCTGCATTTGTTACGAAGTAAGGTGACAAGTAACCACGGTCAAATTGCATACCTTCAACAACAGTGACTTCTGTTTTTGCAGTTTTGCTTTCTTCGATTGTGATAACACCTTCACGACCAACTTTTTCCATCGCGTCAGCAAGCATTTTGCCGATTTCAGGATCGTTGTTTGCAGAAATCGTACCTACTTGTGCAATTTCAGCAGAAGATTTAACTGGCTTAGCCAAGTTTTTAAGTTCTTCAACAACAGTTGCTACAGCTTGATCGATACCGCGCTTAACTGCAGTTGGATTGTGTCCTGCTGTCACGATTTTAACACCTTCGCGATAGATCGCTTGAGCAAGAACAGTTGCAGTTGTTGTTCCATCACCAGCTTCATCATTTGTTTTGCTAGCAACTTCTTTCACCATTTGTGCGCCCATATTTTCAAACTTGTTTTCAAGTTCGATTTCTTTCGCAACAGTCACACCATCTTTTGTGATCAAAGGTGAACCGAAAGATTTTTCGATCACAACATTGCGGCCTTTAGGCCCAAGAGTAACTTTCACAGCATTTGCAAGAGTGTTAACACCTTTCAAAATGCTTGCGCGCGCCTGTTCACTAAATAAAAGTTCTTTAGACATGTTTATTCTCCTTTAAAAGCTTAGTTAAAAATTCCAAGAATATCTTCTTCGCGCATCATTAAAAATTCTGCGCCATCCAATTTCAACTCAGTCCCTGCGTATTTGCTGAAAAGGATTTTGTCGCCGGCTTTAACTTCCAAAGGAAGAGTTTTTCCGTCTTCAGTGATACGGCCGCTACCTGTGGCAACAACCTCACCTTTTTGTGGTTTTTCTTTTGCAGTGTCAGGGATGTAGATTCCCCCAGCTGTTTTTTCTTCTTCTGCCATACGGCGAACTAAGATTCGATCATGCAAAGGTCGAACGCCAATTTTTGCCATGTGTTTTCCTCCTGTTTGGTAAAGTTATTTTTTGTTTTTAAAATGTGAACTTCACCAATATGGAGGGTCATAAAATTCTGTCAAGCGGTAGGGTAAAATTTTTCTAGAAATGGGGAATTCGATCAATATTAGCGCGATAAGTTATTAGACGCGTACAGACCTAGCGTCGAGTGGGAGCTGCAAGCTCCTCCAGAACGGTCTGAACTTCATCCTGGCTTAATAATTTAGCTCCCTGAATCAGGGCAAATTGACGATCTGGTTGTGTGCCAAGATACATAGCAATATAGTCCTTTAAAGTCAGGCTTTTTGCCGTATTCAGCCCCAGTTCTTCGATAGCCAATTGCTGATAGGCTCTAGGAATCGGAGCTTTTTGAACAACAATCTTGGCGGCAACCACGCGTTGAATAGCTGCTTGGATTTGGTCGCTTTTCCACTGTTTATAGGATCTGATTGGGGTGGATTTGCTGGTGTTTTCTGTGGAAGAGGGCGCGGGGGCATGGTCAATATTTTCTTTCGATTTCTGAGCATGACTTATTGATGTTCTTTGATCCTTTGTTGGACTTAGCGAAGAAATCTTCTTTAAATGGCCAGAGGATGATCTTTCTACTTGTTGGGGGTGTTGACTCAAAGATGGAATCGTGGATGCTGAAAAGGCGGTATGGGCAGCAATCAAGGTCAGTAAAAATAATCCGCCCATGGCGATATCGGAAAAAATGTTTTTCATACAATGCAGCCCTTTCTTGAAACGTTCCAATGGCTCTTGGAAGGATTGTTACAAAATAAATGCCAGCGTGTATTGAAAAAGAAGCGGGGCGCAGATCGCAGAAGGCATTGAAAGTAACAAAAATTGTCATAGGGAATGTAAAAATTTTCAAATGCATCCCAACTTAAAACAAATTGCCACAAGTTAAAAGCCACCGAAAAGGAAGCGGATAGGATCAAGAAAGAGGCTTGATTTTTTCTATAAAAGCGAAGGGCAAAATTTTAGACCAGTTTTGTCAATTTTGTGGATATACAAAGAAGTACGCGATCAGGATTTTAATGGTAATGCTTTTGCGGATCGGCTTCCTTTTTATCAGGTATTTGAGGACATTCGTTGGTTGAGATTTTAAGAAGCTTTCAAGAAAATATGGCATTCTTAGGTCAGTCCATATTCATGGAAAAAACGTCAACCCCTTGATGGAATTTCCATCAAGGTCCAGTTGGTGTACAAAACTTATTCAAGTTCAGAGGACTTATTTTTTACAGCATCTTTGCTGCGTTCCCATTGCATATTCAGGCGGGAACCTGCTTGAGCTGTCGCCTCTTTCGCGGCTTTGGCATTGTCGTTTCCAGCAACATGCCCAAGCCATTTCTTTGTTTGTTGAGCTGCTTTTTCACCTAAGTGCACAGCTCCTTCCGCGACTCTTTGCAATTGAAGACCGATGGATGAATTTTGAACCCAGGTCATCGAATGATCTTCCAATGTTTGTCCCTTAAAGTGAATTTGCAAAGCAAAAATCACGGCCAATGTTGCGGCAAAACATTTTAAAACAAATTTCATTTCAGACACGTGAAGCCCCCTTCTTAGAAGAATGAAGTTGAGTAATAAATTGAAAAACTTGCAGTAAATCATTTTTTGTGAACGGTTTCCGAATATAACTGACGCTTCCCACGTTCAGAGATTCTTTCAACAGATCTTCTTGATCCACTGTCGACATCATCACGATTTTTGACTGAGGCATCAGTTGAGAAATTTTTTCTGTGGCTTGTAGACCATTCATGATCGGCATAATGATATCCATAAAAATCAAATCCGGCTTCAGTTGGGCACACATTTGTATGGCTTGTTCGCCATTGCTGGCCTGACCAACAATGGTATGTCCCTGTTGTAAAGCTACATGGGAAATAATTTCAGCGATAAAAGGTGTGTCATCCACAATCAGAATCCGTAGTTGCATGCAAAGAAAGAATAGCGTGTTTTTCAGTAAAGAGGGAATGAAGAATAAGAACCAGGACGCAGGTCCAACTAGAACTCTGTCAAAACAAGGCTGAAGCTAACCCCAAACTCTTGGGTACGAACACCCACAGCATTGGGGCTACTTCCATCGCGATTGGATCGAGAGGGTGATCCCGAGTAAATGCTTTGGGTCGAGTGATACTGCAAGGACCACTGCAACTGCATCTGTTCAGAAACCTGAGACGTGATTCCTGTGGTGAAATCAAAACTGGAGCTGGAGTGTTTTTCTCCACTGCTGACATCAATCCCGCTGGCAGATTCTTGAACCCAGGTTTTGGGAGTAAAGCTTGCAATCACAAAATTTCGAAAACCACTTTTGCTGGAGCCAACCAAAAATTCATAATGAATGTCGGCTCCCAGACCTGAGTAGTTAATTTTAGGATAGTAATTGCTCGAAGGACTGTTCAGGTTTTTATTCCAGTAAGTGATTCCATAGGCTAATCCAGCGCTTTCAGTTTTTTCGATCAGGCTGACTTTAGTTGTATCGAATTTAAAATCCCGCATTCCGTTGCCATCCTCTAAACCTGCATCCACAGAAAATCGGTGCTGGACTTTCGTCGCTAAGGATTCGTCAATTTTCCAACGACCTTCCAGTTGAAGTCCATGCATGCTTGTTGAAAAATCTCGATATTGAAAGTTGGATTTGGATGCAAAGTTTTGTTCGAAATACCCGGCTGACAATGTCAATTTGTGATCGTTCATCTCCTTGGAGTTTTTTAAACCAACGACGTTCGTAGGATTGGAATTACTATGAGCCAAGGTAGAGTCATTGTTCTCTTCTTCGGTCACAGGATCACCTTTTCCATTTTCCAGGGGCATTTTTGGGGAAGATGAATTCATCGAGTTTTGAAAAGATGAAGAAGGGCTGCTGGATCCACCGGAGGTGTCAGCATCCTTGGGAATCTCTACCGGCGTCGTTTGTTTCTTCATTTGGATGGTCAGATCTTGATCCGCCAAATTTTCCGGTGTCGAAGCAGGAGTTCGCGACTTCATTTTTTTAGGCTGCAAAATTTGCAAGCTGGAGTATTCCAGTTGAGCCCAACTAGAAAGTGACAGGAAAAATAAAACAGCAAACCACTTATTTCGCATCAAAGGTCTTCTCGGAATTTTTGAAAATCCACTTGATACTTTTTGACCTGATTCCATCCACAACGCAGAATAAAAAAAGAAGATTCGTCAAAGGTAGGCCAGCATGAAAAGATTTGCAGCGATATTATGGGTTTTAAGTCTTGCTTTGTATTCTCAAGCAGAAAAAGTTTCCTACGTCAGTTCTGTGGATCAAGACCTTAGTCTTAAGACTTTAGTTGTGTCACCTTTTGCCGACAATGTGGGGGGGATCTATGCCAACCCGGTGACAAATAAAGTTTTGGAACAACTTCGATCGGATGCTCGATTTATCACTTTGGACAAAGTGGTGACTCCGCCAGCAGGGATAGATGCCTTGAAATCGGCAGAGGATATGCAAGATCATCCTGCAGATGTGAAAAAGTTTTTAAGTGATCTGCGTGTGGATGGACTTGTCACGGGGCGAGTGAAAAAAATGGGTTCCGATGTGCAGGTGGAAATGTATATCTTCACCGCTTCGAATGGGTATTCCACATGGCAAGAAGCTCAATTGAAAAAAGATATTTTCGAGACAGACAATGTTGTGAGCTTGAGTGCGGAAACACTCAATTCTTTGTTTCAAAAAATTCCCTATCAATCCACCGTGCAGGGACGCAAAGGGAATCTTGTAACTTTGAATATTGGTCGCAAGTTTGGGTTGACCGAAGGGGTGGAATTGAATGTGATTCAGATCACTCGAGTGGAAAGGCATCCTCGTTTTCATTTTTTAACTTCTTTGGACAAAGAAATTTTGGGAAAAGTGAAAGTTCAAAAAGTGGATGAGTATTTGAGTTTTGCATCCGTTGTTTCTGAACGTGAAAGCGGAGTTGTGAAAGCAGGACAAAAATTAGAATTGATTCAATTTCTTCAGCGGCCGGCCTACTCGACATCGGCCGATGGAAAAATTGTGGATCGTCCCTTTGAGCGTCAGGATCAGAAACTAGGCGTGGGTGATAATGCCAAGGAATGGATTCCTGCCAAGGCTCCAACTTTTGGTTTGGTGGGAGTGGGTTTAGGAATGGGACCTTATACTTTGAATGCGGATCTTGGTTCAGCGGGGGCTCCCGAAGTTTCAAGTTTCTTTGTTCCTTCGATTTCAGTGCATGGGGAAATGTGGTTGAACACGCGCTGGTTTGTCAGTGGTCGGTTACGTCAGTTTGTCACCAATCAACCCAACCCTTTATCAGGTAGCAATCCAAGTTCTTTGAATATCTCGACACAGATGATGGAGCTTTACGGAGGATATAATTTTTTAATTGCGGAAGATTTTTTTGGACCAAAAATTCAATTGAAAGCGGGTTTTTCTAAGTTGAGTGTGACGGCAGATACTTCCACTCCTTTGGCCTTCACTTCGACCGCTTATTCTGCGATGAACTTCGCTGTGGGAGGAAGTTTTCCTTTGGGACCAGAGTATCCCTATATTCTGGGGTCTGAACTGATTTACTCATGGCAACCGAGTTTGACAGAAACGCCTCAGACTTCGGGAGCCAGTTCGACGAATACGATGGTGGGATTTAATGCCTATGGCTTGTATGTGTACACTCAAAGTCTGCGCTTGCGTGGACAAGTGGATTTCCAACTGACCAGCTCCAGCTTTTCAGGAGCAGGTACGCGCACCTCTTCGGCGAGTTCGATCAGTTTGAAGACAACCACGTTCACGGCAGGTGTAGAAGTTCTGTTTTAAATAAAAAAAGGACCTCGGGGGGAGAG
>CAZFSX010000050.1:0-6663 GCA_964522115.1 uncultured Pseudobdellovibrionaceae bacterium
AGCAGGCAAAGCTGACGCAACAAGAATTGTCAGAACGTGCGGGTGTTGGTCTTCGATTCATTCGTGAGCTGGAAAGTAGTAAAGCAACTTTGCGATTGGATAAAGTGGATCAGGTTTTACGCTTGTTTGGATATAATCTTGGACCTGTTCCAATGAAGAGAGAGATGAATCCATGAAGCTGAAGTCAAGCCAACGGGGCAAAGTTTATCTCTCAAATCGTTTTGTGGGGTGGGTTCAACGGAGCGAAGGTATTTATTCTTTCACCTACGATTTAGAATATTTAAAATCAGACAATGCACAGGCAATCAGTTTGACATTGCCATTGCGAAAAGAACCTTTCCAGCAGAAGACAATGATTCCATTTTTTGATGGCCTCATTCCAGAGGGATGGCTTCTTGAAATCATCTCTGATAATTGGAAAATCAACAGGAATGATCGAATGTCCTTATTGCTTCTTGCGTGTCGAGATTGCATTGGCAATGTCAGCATTGTTGCTGAGGATGAGGAGATCGATAGGGAATGAAGTCATCCAAGCAATGTTTAGGTTGTTATGCTCCCTTAGAGCGGCAAGAAATTTCTGAAATTTATCATGAAAGGTGCAGTCGCAAACTTTTTGGAACGGCGATTCCCCCAACAATTGATTTTGGAATTGATGAGTTGGAGCAGATGGCGAAAACCTCGATAAGTTATCATCTAGGTTTAACGGGAGTTCAAAAAAAGATTTCTCTGGAAATTCAAAAACAGTCAGAGGATCCAAGTCATCGAATGATGATTGTAGGTCTTTGGGGAAACTTTATTCTGAAACCACCGACAACAAAGTTCCCTGAAATTGCGATGCTTGAAGATGTGACCATGCATATGGCAAGGGCGGCTGGTATAGCAACAGCTGAGCACGGATTGATACCACTGAAGACGGGGGAGTTGGCATATATTACGCGACGTTTTGACCGACTTCCTAAAAAACAAAAAGTTGCAATGGAAGATTTTTGTCAACTCAGTGAGATGTTGAGCGCAGATAAGTACAATACATCGACAGAAATGGCTGGCAAAATAATTTGGAAATATTCTTCAAGTCCAGGGTTAGATGCTCTTCGCTTTTTTGAAATGAATGTTTTTTCATTTTTGACTGGAAATGCAGATATGCATTTGAAAAATTATTCTTTAATACAAAATGATTTAGGTCAGTATGAGCTATCACCAGCCTATGATTTACTATCTACAAAGTTGTTATTGCCTGAGGATAAGGAAGAGTCGGCCCTTTCCATCAATGGGAAAAAAATAAAGCTGAAGAAGGTGGATTTTGATGTGTTAGGTAAAAATTTGAAAATAAGTGAAAAATCAATGGAGCATAGTTTTTCGCGCATTTTGAAGTCTTTGCCAATCATGGAAAAGTTGATTGAAACAAGTTTTATTTCATCATCGACAAAAAAATCCTACATCCAACTTTTGCAGCAAAGGGCAAAGAGGTTGGAATTGGCCAAGATTTCAGCGCGCGGGTGATTTTGCTAAGAACTTTGGTGTTTTTATCTGAAAATGAATTGCTTTACTTTGAGAGTGCAGAAAGTCAGACTTATTGAGAGGCAAAAAAATGAAGCGAAAAGCCATCACTGAACAAAGAGTTATCATGAGCAATATTTCGACGGATCGTCTATTGGTAAGAAGATTGGGTGTTCCTTGCGGGATTTTACGTTTTTCCGGGAAAAATTATATCTTTGAATATAAAAAATCTTATCGTGGGCCAGCGCTTCCTGGGCTTGAAAAAAATAAAAAGCACCAAAGTAAAAATCTCTTTATCTTGTTTGAATCCTTTTTGCCTGAAGGTGATAACTTAGAACGAATGTCTTTTTTCGCAAAATGTGATCCAGATGATGCGATGACTTTATTTGCAGTCTATGGACAACAAACTTTATCAGGAATTACTCTGGAGCCTGTCGATGTCGATTAAATATATTCTTCAGATTTCAAGCCAGGATATATCTCGGTTTTTTCAGAAGTCGTTCTCTTCGAGTTTGGCCTCTTCAGGGATGAAAGCAAAATTTTCTGTTAAAATATTAAAAAGTGGAGATGTTATTCCTGATATTCGGGGATCCTATTTGGCTAAGCCATCGACTTCCACCTTTCCGTTTTTAGCTGAAAATGAATATTGCAGCATGAGAATCCAAAAAATTTTTGGATTAAAAATTCCAGAAATTAAATTTGCAAAAACTTTGGATGGCAAAGGTGTTTTTTTGATTCGTAAGTTTGCAGCTTCTGTTCAAGGTAATGTTATTTTACAAATTCCTAAATCAAGGAAAGTGGATCTTAGTTATGAGGAATTCGCTTTAGAAATTTCCAAAGTGTGCGGAGAAAAAAAACTTCAGCAGGAAATTTTTAAAAGGGTACTTGGCAGTTTTTTGGTCGGCAATGGGGATCTGCATTTAGGTAATTTTTCATTTTATCTAGAAAACAATAAACTGACTCCCATTTATGATGTTGTGAATACCGCAATTTATATTCCAGGAGATGATCTCTGCATGCCTTTATGTAAAGATCATTTTCCTTCTCATAAAAATGATCGCCAGGAATTTATTCTTTTTGGTAAAAAGTTGGGTTTATCTCTGTCGCAGATGGAGACTCTTTTTAAAAAATTTGCTCATCATATGGCTGAAGTTCATAATGAGGTTGATCACTCCGCACTACCGAAAGCAGATCGCGATAAATATCATCAAGTACTGAAGGAGCGAGCATCAAGGATGGGCTTTACAGTTGAGAAGAAATAAAGATTAGAGGACTTCAATGCAAAGATGGTGTACTGTTACCAATACTTCGTTGTGACAGTAATTTCGCCTAGAACTTGGCATTGGCAGCTGAGGCGAATGTCAGCGGGCCATTGGTTTTTTTCTTTTAAAAAAAGTTCGGTTTCGGTGGGGGGAGTTAAATTTTCCATCCCTTGCAGAACTTGAACTTGGCATTTTCCACAGACACCATCGCCGGCGCAGGAACTGGCTACAGGAATTTGTTCGTCCAACAATATTTTCATCATAGTCGAACCTACTTCCGGAACGGAAGTGATGACTTTTTTTAAGCTGGGAAGATTTATTCGTGGATTTTTTGTGGTCATGGAACTAGTTTCCTTGCAAAGAAGGTAGGACTCAAATGAATTCTTTCGATCCATCAAAGACCATTGCTGTATTCGGGGCCACGCGAGGCTTGGGTTTGGCCATGGCGCAGATTTATCGGGAACAAGGATTTCAGGTGCTTTCTTTATCCCGCAGTGTTGGGGAAAGCTTTCCTGGTTTTCCCAATGGAAAAAAATTTGATGCCTCTAAGCCAGATCAGTGGTCCCAGATTTTAAACTTTCTTCAGCAGTCAAAAATTTCACGTTGGATTTATGCTGCGGGCGGTGGGCCCTATGGAAATTTTCAGGATAAAGAATGGAAAGATCACGAGTGGGCTCTGAATGTGAGCTTTCGCTTTCCTGCTTTTTTAGCTTGGCATTTTTTAAGTCCGCAATTTCAACATGTGCAACAAATGGCAGTGATTGGATCTTCTGTGGCGGAAGACCATCCAGATCCTAAGGCCGCTATGTATTGTGCTTCGAAACATGCATTGAAGGGGTTGATCCTGAGTTTGCAGCAGGAATCTCCCCAGCGCGATCTTCGGTTGCTGAGTCCTCCTTATATGGATACATCCATGCTTCCTGTGAATGCTTGGCCGCGTCAGCATATGGATTCCAAAAACTTGGTCCAGGATCCCCATGTGATTGCCCAGCTTTTTTGTCAAAGTTTGGAAGAAGCTCCTAGCCAACAGAACAAATACCTTTGCGTTTCAATTCCAAAAAAGTGATAAAAAGGAACTTCCATTTATTCATCTGTCATTGAGGAGTTCTTATGAGCAAAATCGAAAATGTCATTATCATTGGATCAGGTCCTGCAGGATTAACTTCCGCTGTTTATACAGCTCGTGCAAATTTGCAACCCTTGATGATTGAAGGTGAAGAGCAAGGTGGACAGCTGATGACCACCACGGAAGTTGAAAATTTTCCAGGCTTTGAGCACGGAATCACAGGCCCTGATTTGATCGATGTCATGAGAAAACAAGCCGCACGTTTTGGAACTCGTTTTATCACCAAGAATGTGACTCAAGTGGATTTTTCCGCACGCCCTTTCAAAGTGTGGGTAGGAAAAGAATTGCACCTTGCACAGACGATCATTATTGCAACAGGTGCGCGTGCAAAATATTTGGGCCTTGAGTCTGAAAAGAAATACATGAACCGTGGCGTTTCTGCCTGCGCAACTTGTGATGGGGCCTTTTTCCGCAATGTTGAAATCGGCGTTGTCGGCGGAGGAGACACAGCTATGGAGGAAGCTCAATTTCTGACTCGATTTGCTTCCAAAGTGTATTTGATTCATCGACGTGAAGAATTTCGTGCCTCAAAAATCATGGTGGAACGCACATTGAAACATCCTAAAATTCAAGTTTTGTGGAATAGCGAAGTCGAACAAGTTCTTGGCAATGAAAAATCTATGACGGGAATTATTTTGAAAAATACAAAAACCGGTGAAACTCAAGAAATGCCTTTGCAGGGCTTATTCTTGGCGATTGGTCATAAACCAAACACGGATTTGTTCAAAGGAATTTTGGATATGAATGAAACAGGTTACTTGGTAACAAAACCAGGCAGTACCTACACCAATATTCCAGGGGTCTTTGCTTGTGGTGATGTCCAAGACCATGTGTACCGTCAAGCGATCACAGCGGCAGGCACAGGTTGCATGTCGGCGATCGATGCAGAACGCTGGTTAGAATCTGCAGGACATGTTTCATAATATTTCTTAGGTCCTTCTTACTTCAAGAAATCCGGGGGCTGAGTCCTAGGCCTTAGTCCCATACTGTGATCAATTGGGCGATCGGTCCAGTCCAGCTTTCCTTCAACTGCATTCCCTGAATTGTTTTCCCTGCTTCTGCAGGCTAGAATTTGAATGTGGCAAAGAAAAAAATAAATACCGAAGATTTAGTGGCTAAGATTGAAAAGCTGACCAAAGCTCGCATGTCCGAGCAGCCTGTGGTCAGCTTGGAGAACTTTCGTGATTTAAAAAAGAAAATAGAATCCACGGTGATTCTGGTCATCGAAGATGATGAAAGTATGCAATCAGCAATGAAGCGTATTTTCGAACACGATGGTTATATCGTGAAAGTAGCATCCGATGGTTCCGAGTT
Source organism: uncultured Pseudobdellovibrionaceae bacterium (assembly GCA_964522115.1). Classification (GTDB taxonomy): domain Bacteria; phylum Bdellovibrionota; class Bdellovibrionia; order Bdellovibrionales; family Bdellovibrionaceae; genus CAZFSX01. The sequence goes on from CAZFSX010000050.1 coordinate 5,200, forward strand.
AAGTAAGGTCTTGGATGATGCTGCACCAGATTTGATTCTGATGGATGTGGGACTTCCTTGGGTCAATGGATTTGAATTGACTCAGATGTTGAAAGATCATAAAGATCTTCGCAAAATTCCTTTAGTCTTTGTTTCGGGAAAAAGTTCAGATGAAGATTTTAAACGCGCCTTCGATCTTGGGGCGAATGACTATATCAAAAAACCCTTCGAAGTCGATAAACTGAAAAAAACAGTGGAAACACTTTTAAAGTTAAATAGAAAAAGCAGCTAATGAAGCTGCTTTTTTTTTGAGATTGAATTTTCAAACTGACGATTCCTCATTTTCAAAATTCATTACTGATTATAATAATTCTCTTGAAAAATATTTGATAAAATTTTCCATCGATCGATAAAAGATGGTGGGGTAACCGGCATCGTTCAATAACATCGATCCGTATTGACCTGCGGGAGATACGAACTGCACTCCCGAAGAAGGAATGGTGTCGATGTATTCTTTCGCAAAACTGCTATCCCCTGAGGATCTTGAGGCAAGTCCCATCCCTTGGTAAACGGCCGAGTAATAACTGATAAAAATTTTACCTGATGAGTTGATCTGAATCGAAGGCTTTGTTGTGACGGATGCTGTTGTTCCAACGGCATCCACCAGCTCTGCTGAAAATAAATTCGAGTTGGCGATACAGTTGGAAACATTGCTTGAGCAGCTTAAGTAGTAGATGCGTCCAGCAGTGGCATCGAAGTGAACGATGGAAGGGACATCATTGCTATTTAAGGCCATGTCAATTCCGACACCGCGAGTATTGCCAGAGGCATCCAAGGTCGCGCAGGACCAGGTGAATGTGTTGCTGGTCACAGATTCGGCAGCGATGGCTAAACGTAAATTATTATCCATCTGGTAGGCGATCACAGGGCGACCTGTCGATGTGAAACTGAGCTTTGCATATTTGCCAGCATCGTTGCTAGCATTTCCGCAGGAGCCTGTTCCTGTCATTCCATCGACGATAGAAATCTTCCAACTGCCACTGGCATAACGAGCAAATTTTAACCCAGTATTGCTGGCGTCATAGTAAGCAACACCAAGGCTTGATCCAGAAGCTGCCGCCGAGGGATATTGTCCAAGATCATTGGATGCGTGATCATCCACACTGGTGACGCTGAAGGAAACTCCACCATTCGAACTGCGTGCAACTTGCATGCTTTTGGCCACTCCGTTGTAGTAAGCAATGGCAGGGTTATTATTGGAATCATAGGTCAAGGAAGGCATTGCTCCAACGAAAGAGGCAGCAGCACTTTCCTGGTGACTGGTCACAAAATTGGCTCCAAAGACGGGAGCCGACGCTGGACCTCCGCGAACTCCATAGTAGAGCTTGCTATCTGCGGCTGTGGCGTCTTGATAAAAGTAGGCGAAACCAACTGTGCCATTGGAAGATTTGGCTGCAGAAATTGTGGGAGTCGATGAAGAAGGGA
>CAZFSX010000050.1:6673-10632 GCA_964522115.1 uncultured Pseudobdellovibrionaceae bacterium
CAATGTCTGAAGGTGCTCCACTAGCAAAGACGATATCATTTCCATAGGCATTGGATGCGGCAGCAGGAAGTCGAGCATAGCTCATATACAGTTGATCAGAACTGGGTTCGTATTTTAATCCCACACCTTCATTATTGACAGTGGTTGTTTCCACCGTTGCAGCAGACGCTAACCATGTGCAACTTCCAAGAGTGCAGGCATTGATTTGCACAGTTGTCGTCGATTTTGTATAGGCAGCAAAAAGTTGAGTGGCACTGACGGCTAAAGAAAAACCATTCACTCCTTCTTGTGCAGAGCCAACTGTCTGCATAGATCCCCAGGATCCAGCTGTTGTTCCAGGAGCAGTTCCGCAGGCAGCAGGAAGAACAGCCGTCAGCAAGGACGTTGCGGGTGTTGCAACAGAATAGATTCCAAGGACTGGTTTGTTGTTGGGATCTAAAACCAAACTTGTGCGTTGACCCGCATTGGAAGAACTTGTGATGCCGGAAGAAAAGCATGCCGATCCAGAACAACCATTTGTTAAAGCAACACTGGAAAAACTTGTGCAGGCACCATTGGCAGATAAAGCAGTACATCGAGCATAGAAAGGATTTCCAAGACCCGCGGCGCCTGTTGTTGTGTGGCCCGAAACGATGGGTCCTGCGGAAGGGCAATAGGCAAGTCCTCCTTGATTTTCTCCTTGAAGAGCTGCTGTGATTGTTCCTGATCCAGAAAGTGCATTTGCAATATCAACCACAGCAGAAACAATACTATCTGATCCCACGGAAACATATTTCACTCGAGAATTCGTCAGAGTTTGTGCATAAAAAGCAAATGTGATGTGGGCTCTTTGATTGGAATCAAAAACTAAGTTCACAGCTTTGAGTGGATCCACTGTAGCTGAAATGCTGACGTTGGTTGCCGCAGCAGCCACAGAGGAGCTAAATGCGGATACAACTTTCCATCCACCTTGAGAAAGTTTTTCAGCATACCGGATTTGTTTGCTTCCACCAGATGTACTGCTGCTGGCTCCGTAAACATAAGCGATCGCAGCCACTCCGTCGGGACGAAAAGCAAGGTCCATAATTTGAGGATAATTGGTACTGGCAACATTAGGAGCTCCAACACAATAGGAACCTGCAGATCCACAAACAGCCGTTCCATAATTTGAGTCCACAACTTCAATGCTCCATGAACCAGAAGCATCCATAGAAGCATATTTCAAAGCTCCAACGGCTGTTGTTCCAGAAATATTTGCAGTCTTATCATAATAAGCAATGGCAGGAAGTTTGGTGATGGGATTGACAGCGATGGCATGGGGACCACCAGTTAAGCTATTGTAGCTAAGGCTTTCTCCTGTTGAAACAATACGGAAGATATTATTGATAGCCAAAGCGGGACCTTCTGGATTTGAGGTGGAGGGAGGCGTTGTACTTGTTGCCGATTCAGGCTTTTTCTTTGTACACCCAAGAGCTAAGCCCAAGGTGGCTACTAGCAAAGTGAACAAGAGAATTTGTCTGATAACGTACAGTGGACTTCTCACAGACCCTCCAATACAAAGCCCCCTCGACATATCATAAAGATCAGCAAGGGCACTTATCTTCTATATGCTGTACTTATCGACACTTTGGGCGAGTTCTTAAGTTAATATTTGTTCATAATTTGTAGATTCATAACTCAAAATGAGATTTCAGAAAGAGAAATTAACTCCAAATAAGACAGCGATTCGAAAGTGATCAGACGACGGAGATGTTATTGAAGAAATTTTGGAAAAAGAACACGAGATTCAGGGAAGAAGTATTCCAGACTAAAAAAAGTCGTTGTTTCGGTGGATCCGAAGTCAGATTGTATGGATCGATCAATGGTTTTGCTAAGTATTTTTGATCTTTCAGATGCAGGCGTATTTTTAACAGCAGTCGAAATTCGTAAGTACAATGGAGAAAATAGAAAAATGCTGATCCCTCCTTCGGCATAAATGGTGAGGTGAGCATCCCAAAAGTTACCTGTTCCTTGATGGTTGGAATATTGGTACCAGGAGAGTGTTGTTTGAGGCGCCATATGGAGATAAAAATAGCAAAGAGGAGTTTCAATTCCTACTTCGGGACCAATGCCTATTCCTGTCGTGAAGGTATCATAAGTAAGGGGAGCGTCTTTCCAGGGGCCGTCATTCAAAAGAGAGGGAGTAACACTGTACTTCCAGTGATCAAGTTCAATACGTGTTTTCCATAAGAATTTACCTGCTGTTTGAGGTCGATCATGAAAATGATCCACATTCGTCATATACAAAGAAATATTAGATCCAGGGATCATTCCAATATCTTCAGATTCTGAAGTAAAAATATTCTGCCCCCCAAAAGAGTTTAGAGAGCTTTCTTTGAAAGGAAAAGATCCTTCTTTTTGGGAAAAGCCTAAACCGATGGTATTTGGAAGCAAAGATGAAAATCTGTGCAACAAATAAGTCTTATCAATTTGATTTTGAATTTGGATATTTTCTGTCCATTGATCAATGGTCAAATTATGGGCTAAATCAAGAATTTGAAATTGAATTTGATAACTGTTCGAATCCAAGGACGTCATGGAACTTTTTTGAACAGAGGTGTTGAGGATGTAACGTACATTCAGTGCTGTTGCTATTTCTAAATTTTCTTTATGGGTTGGCCTATAGGAATGAGACCATCCGTGCACAGTCATGGATTTGTAGCTGTTTTCAATATCCAGGATATTGGCATTTGGGAATTTTTTTTGAAGCAGTTTGCTGAGTTTCTGATAGATCAGAAAAGATACTTCTGAGCTTTCTGGAAATAAAGGCGGAGTGATAGCTATCCTGGTTGCTGGTTTTTTCAAATTTCGAAGGCTTGATCGTATTCTTTCCTCCTCAAGATCAACAGGAGGAGGGAAGGCTTGTTCCTGTGGGGTTAATTCCCAAATAGCGCCAGAGGCATAATCAATCCCCCAGCCAAAGATGGAATAGGTCAGAAGAAGCAAGTTCGGGAAAATGGATTCGGACCATCGAAGCTTTGGTTCTAAAATGAAGGGATGAATCCTTCCATTTTCTTCTTTTAAAAAGTAAGAAGGATTTTTTTCACGATGTAGAACATAGATTCCATGTACTGATCCAAGGGGGGTGTAATTTCCATTGGATTCTTGATGAAGTAAAGTATACTCTTTTCCATCCACAGGCTGTAAAGCCAGACTTTGTTTTGTTCCCTGCAAAGTCCCGCAGGAGATGAGAAAGATCTGTAAAACAATAATCAAAGATGAAGCTAGCCGACGATGATTCAGAAACAGTCCTTTTGTGTTTTTACTTTTTGATCTGATAAAACTGTAGCTTGGAAGAAATAGCTTGGGAAGGCTTTTCCTTGTCCTTCATTGTATTTTCAGAAAGTCGTTTTTGAAACATAATTTGACTGTCCACGGGACTGATTTCGATTTGCAAGATATTTTTCCCGTCATTTTCAGTTGCAGTTTGCAAAGGAATGACTTCCCATGAAATATTTTGTGCCGGAGTCACAATGGGTTGACGACAGTAAATGATTTTAAGCATGGCTAGGAAATCAGTTATTGATTTTGAATTTTCTGCAGCCTTTAATTTTAATTCAGGAATTTCTGTGTTGGATATAGTCTCAGACGGCGAAAAATAAAATTCAGTTTTTGGATAAACCCCAGAAGACAGAATTATATAATATCGACGATCGGGTTTTTGTTGGTGCAGGGCAAGGATCTTGTCCTTTAACTCAGGGGCCGGTAGATAGGGGAACTTATTGCTACGGAAGTCTTTTTGAAAGTTTTCCAAAATCGAATAGATTCTTCCTGTCGTTGTATGAACGCAAACATACGCGGATTGTGATTGTAGGAATTTTTTTTCTTCCAATGTAAGCGGATAAAAAAAGCTATTCATGTATGGATAATCGGTCATCAGTTGTTTCCAGTCCATCTTCTTTGATTCTTGAACTTGCTTCACTTGAATCAAATAGGAATCA
>CAZFSX010000050.1:10642-12193 GCA_964522115.1 uncultured Pseudobdellovibrionaceae bacterium
CTTATTTCTTTTTGAAGAGAAAGGTTTCCCAGGGATTCATGAAAATAGTCCCCTTCATATTTTTTAAAAAATAAGTCTGTGACATCTACAAATCCTTCCCCAGCTTTGTGACTTTTCGATGGATTGCAGCCCACGAAGAGCATGAATATGCTACAGCAGAAGACAAACGCCGATGACAAAAAAAAGCTGGTCAGTGTTTTAAAGTTCAACATCTTTGGATCTCCACTGTTATCTAGGATTGAAAGGAAGTCTTAATATAGAATTCTTTTCCATTGGCAATTTCAATTGCAATAAAAAGGCCAAAAAAATGGATCATTTGGCGTGAAGTGTGAAGAAAAAAACACAATTAACTGACCGTGGTTTTTTTTAGGAGTGCGGTACTTTCTTTGTATTGATCCAGGCAGCGCTTCAAGTCTTCTTTGCAGCGAGGATCCATATCGACAAACTTTAATCGACGTAAATCTGAAACATCACCAAGAGTGCGACCTTTCAGAAGGACTTTTTTATGATCAATTCGATTCACAATGACAACTTCAAATGTTGAATTGAAGATAGCTTTGGGGACGGGTTCTTCTAAGTAAGCTCCAGATAATGAAATATTTTTAGTGTAGGTGCGGAAACTTTTGTCGGGACTCATTAGCAAGATTTCCAATCGATAGTCATGCCGTGGAGCACTTCTTTTTTCAGGTTGAGATTCTTTTTGGGAAAGTACTGGTGAAGATTGGAAGCTTTCATTCATATCGTCGGGGTGAAAATCGCTCTGACCAACAAGAGACAAACTTCCAGTTTGATCTTTGATTTCAGAAAATACCGGAGTGCTTCCAGAAAGAGAAGGGGTTTTTGTTGGTGTATTTTCATCTTTGATTTCAAGGGTGATGGTGATGGTTTTTAGAGTTTCATCCAACTCTTCAAGTTTAGGAAGACGAGGGTAAGAAAGAAAAAACTGTTGAAGTGTCATTTGGTTTGTTTGAATAGTGCGAATAAAATCGGATAACATCATCCAATTTTCCCAACCTTGAGTCCAAAGCAAATAGTTGCGATATTCATTTTCTTTCAGTTGAAAAATAAACTGAAGAGCATCCTTCGATGCTAAGGGTTGGTTCTGAATTTTTTGACTTATATTATAAAATATCCAAAGTGATTGTTCTGCATTCATGCATTTAGGTTCGCACTGTTTTTATTTTCAGGGTAGAGGACCTAAGTCCAGACCCATCCTTTATTTTGAAGGATGGGGATGAAAGCAGGCGGTCCAGTGATTTGCCGTTTTTTCTTCAAAGATGGGATCTCTTTCTGAACACAGGTGTGAGGCCGAAGCACAACGTGGATGGAAGTGGCATCCAGTTGGAGGAGAAATGGGACTGGGGACATCGCCTTTCAAGATGATGCGCTCTTCTTTGACTCTGGGATCGGGCACGGGAATCGCTGAAAGCAGGGCTTTCGTGTAGGGGTGCCGATTGGCCGTGTACAACTCATGGGATTCAGACAGTTCGACCATTTTTCCAAGATACATGACGGCGACTCGATGAGAAACATGCTCGACGACCTTCAAAT
>CAZFSX010000051.1:0-12191 GCA_964522115.1 uncultured Pseudobdellovibrionaceae bacterium
AAGCTTTTCGAATTTCCTTTGCAAATTCAATATTCCCAGATGCTTCCTTGATCCCCTGAATCTGAGGATGCTGGGACAAGCGTTGAATTGTCTGCACTTCAAGGCCAGTGATTGTTCGCGAAGGAACATTGTAAAGGATCAATGGGATTTTAATACGATCTGCGATGTCAGTAAAATGTTGAAATAAGCCTCGTTGTGGTGGTTTATTGTAATAGGGGACTACACTTAAAATCGCATCTGATCCCCATGCCTCTGCTGCCACAGATAATTCAACAGCATGTTCCGTGTTATTTGACCCCGCTCCCACGATCAGGGGGACCTGGTCATGAACTTGTTTTTTTGCTGCAAAAAAAAGTTCTTCAACTTCCTTCGTCGACAAACATGCACTTTCAGCCGTTGTTCCTGCGATCACAAAACCATCAATACCCCGGTCTAGCTGACCTTGAATCAATCGATGAAAGCTTTCCCAATCGATCTTCTTCTTTTTAAATGGCGTTACAAGCGCCGTTATGATGCCATGAATGGATTTTTTTTTCATATATAGCTCCTGGAAAAGAAATTATCAGGATGACGGACAACAAAACTGGTTAATCTGATTTTTCTATTTTGTTCTGAATAAAGATCAACTTGCAATGTTCCGCCAGGCATTTTTATATAAAATGTATGGATCCCCGCAGACACTTTCTTCTGGGCCCAAATAGCGACTGCGACAGCCCCTGTTCCGCATGAGGGCGTCTGCTTCTCCACTCCTCGCTCGTAGGTCCAGGCTTGAATTGTATCTGCATCAAGCCTCTCAATTGCAGTCACATTCGTGCCGCGTTCTCCGAAGACGGGATGATGTCGCAACAAACTTGCTTGTTCCAACGTTATATTTTCACGCACTACAAAATGAGGCACTCCCGTATTAATATAAAACCCATCAAATACATTGCCTGACGCATCCACCTTCATGTGCTGAATATCCAGCGAAGGAATTTCCCATTGTACCTGAATTTGCCCATCTGCCAATTTTGTTCCAAGGATGTTTCCAATTTTTGTTTTTAACAATAGGGGGCCTTTGGGTGTTGATCTGCATTCAAATAAATAATCGAATGCACATCTTGCTGCGTTCCCACACATTTCTGCAATACTTCCATCACGATTAAAAAAATCCCATTGAAAATGATCTGGATTCTGTTCGTTGATCTCAAGAAAAAATACTCCGTCAACAAAAGGACTTGCATCTAAGCATAAACGACATATCAGTTGCGTGCGTTCTTGTTCTGGCAGGCTTTTCAATTTTTTCCATTCAGAATTCTGTATCGTATCTAGAATTGCAAATGTATTTCCTGCTGCAGAGCTGACCTTAAAAGGAATATCCTTCATTTTACTTCCTTTTTGGCAGTTGTGAATTCCCAATATAGGTTTTTTCCAATGGAGCTTGCGGCTTTCCCTTCACTCCGCATCCAGTAAAACCAAGAATAAGAACAAGAAATATGATACTGGTCGATCTCATTTTAACATCCTATGATTTTTTAATTTCAACTTCTACCTCGGAAGTGTGCCGACAAAGCCACGGGTCTTCAACCAATTCACGCTTTTGTCTTGCTGTCATTCCTTTGCAGGAAGCAACATACTTCTGAGAAAATTTATTTTTTTCCGCCTTATCTTCTGCGCTTGTTTTATACATCCAGTAATAGATTTCAGGATTGATTTTTTTTTCTGACAATAGTGGGTTCAATATATCTCGCGCGCGATCAAAGCGATTCGATTTAAACTCATATTCTGCTTCTAAAATTTTCCACATAGACAGGTACTTTGATTTCTTTGCATCGATCTTCTGTCTTTCTGCCAGATAATCCTCAAACTGTCCGCCACAAAGCAACACTTGTGCATTCAACAAATCTACTCGCTCGTCAAATTCATTGATGTCTTTTGTTTTTAAAACAAATGCTTTTGCTTTTCGACAATCATTATTTGCAATGTAAGCTCTTGCCAGCATTAGCTGAACCAACAAGTGATCTGGTTCTAAACCTGCAGTTTCTTGCAGTTTACTGATCGCCAAGGTTAAGTCTGTCCAGAATAAGGATTGTGCAGTTTCAAAGTTTTGCTGTCCTTTTTCAGTTAAAAAGACTGTGGCAACTTCGTCCAGGGCTTGCGTGATTTCTTTACTTGATGATCTCTTGTCTGCTTCTTTTTTCACGATCGATTTTAACAATAACAACGCCTGCGATCGTTCGCCTTGAGAAACTAAAGCAAGTGACTTATCGATGATATCCTTATAAGTTTCTGTTTTTGTTGCGACTAAAGATTTGCTAGCGAAAGCAAAAGAAACAGCACAATAAATACCTATGAAGATGGAAAAATGGAGTCTTAAGCATTGGCGAATCATCTTGCACCTCTTCTGTCCAGTTCAAGATCATCCTGCCACGCTTTCTGTGGACTCTCACTCTAAATTTTTATAGCTTTGCACCAAAACTTGCCGCGGTTTACTGCCCTGAGCCGGGCCGACAACTCCCTCTTTTTCAAAAATCTCGATAATGCGCGCAGCTCTTGGATATCCCAATCGAAACTTTCTTTGAATCAGTGACGCGCTGACCTCTTTCTGGTCGGATGTCCATGATAAGATTTCATCATATCGAGAATCATATTCTTCCTGCGAATCATCTGAAAACCCCATATCACTTGAATCAGAAAACTCCACGGGATTGTCCAAAATTCTTAGAATATTTTCATCAAACTCCGGCACGCCTTGATCGCTCCAAAACTGGGCCACTCTTTGAATTTCTTGGTCCTTTGCAAATGGCCCATGATGTCGCTGAGGTTTCGATACTCCTGGTGACAAAAACAACATGTCCCCCTGGGCCAACAATCGTTCGGCCCCCCCATCATCTAATATAATTCGGGAATCCATTTTTGAGGCTACTTTGAAACTGATGCGTCCTGGAATATTTGTTTTAATTAAGCCTGTCACAACTTCTTTTCGTGGCGATTGCATCGCTAAAACTAAGTGAATACCGCAGGCCCTTGCCAGCTGCGCTAAACGCACTACGGATTGTTCCACATTCATTTTGTCCACAGCCATCAGATCCCCAAACTCTTCGACAATAATGACGATGTAGGGTTGTTCTGTAAAATAATATTCGGCATGTTTCTTTTCTGAGTTTTCAGATGTTAATGAATTTGCTTCTTCATGTTTCTTAACGTCCTCAACGGAAAGCTTTGAAACGGTTTCGTTAAATGATTCTAAGCCTCGAGCTCCAAATTTACTCATACTTCGATAACGCTTATCCATTTCCTTGATGGCCCATTTCAGTGCAAGCACTGCTTTTTTGGGCTCCCGTATGGGCGGCATGATTAAATGTGGAATTTGATTGAAGACCGCCAGATCCACCTGCTTAGGGTCAATCAGGATCAAACGTAACGTCTGAGGAGAATGTTTAAACAAGAGTCCCGTGATTGCTGAAACTGTAAAAACTGATTTACCAGAACCCGTTGTTCCTGCCACCAACAAGTGTGGCATTTTTCGAAGATCCACGATGCGTGAATCACCATCAGCCTGTTTCCCTAAAGCAATAGGTAATTTGAAATCTTCTTTCCAAAATGATTCATCTTCTAACAGATCTTTGAGGTAAACTGTCTCTCTTTGGCTGTTAGATGTTTCAATTCCAACAACATCACGCCCTGGAATTGGAGCAATGATACGCAAAGATTCGCTACTTAAAGCAAGGGACAAATCATCTGCAAGCTCTGTAATTTTGCTAAGCTTCACATCTGCGCTGGGTTTAAATTCAAACATAGTCACCGCGGGTCCTGGTTTGGCAGCAGTCACTTCGCCTGTCACAGAAAATTGAGAAAGTTTATTTGTTAAAAGATCTGCTTTGCGGCGAATTTCTTTTTCATCAACCTTCGTGCGTACATGAGGAGGGTCTTCCAATAGATCCAATTTAGGCATCATCCACTGAGCCACTCGACGCAATCCTTTTGCTTTTGATGTTGTCTTTTTTTCTTTTGAATCCATCCGTGTTGTATTTTCTTGAATCGACAAATTCTTTTGCGGCTCTTTTTCATCTGACCTGTGTTCTGGTGATTTTTTTTCTTCCAGTAACTCTTTCACCTTTTTTAGTTGAAAGAGCTTGGGACTCTGATCTAGGGCGGTGTCTTGATCGTCCCATTGCAATTTTGGTTTTTTGATTAATTTTGTTTTGTCTCTGAAGAGTCCCTTGAATAAGGCAACAAACGTCCCTGCGACATAAGGCAAAATCCCCACGATCTCTGACAACTTTCTTTGAAAGATAAACATCATCGAGATCAAAAACAATCCCGTCATAAAAACTTGAAATCCAATTGGGTTTAAAAACCCAACAAAGGCTTTTGAGAGAGCCCACCCCAAGAGTCCTCCAACAAGGACTTGTTGTTGAAAGATTTTTTCTGCAGAAAAATAATGGGCCAGCAAAGCAGAGCTACTTAGGACTGACATCGCAAACCAAAAGACCTGACGTGACTTCCAGGGTAAGATCAATCCGCGGTAGGCCGCAATACCCAAGCGAAGAAAGACAGCCGGCAAAAACCACCCAGAAAGTCCAAAGAGCTGATAGATTCCATCGGCTATAAAGCTTCCAACAACTCCACACCAATTCTGTGCCTTCAATGAGTGGGCCAAGGAATTCAGGGATGGATCTGTGGGATGATAGCTGGCCAAGGACAGACCCAAGAGAACAGCTGCAAAGACCCACAAAACTGCAATGACATCGTTTTTTATTTTTTGTGATACGTGATTCATTTGATTATTTTATGAAATTTCTTCCAAGGAAGAAAGGTCGATCAAGCTGTCCTTGACGAAGGTTGAAGGGATATGACAAAAACTCGACCAAAGCCGAGACAAATCCACAGAAGGGAGCCCCATGAAAATCAATGAAATCTTCTATAGTATTCAGGGTGAATCCTCGTACGCTGGCGCACGCACCGTTTTTGTTCGAACAACAGCATGTCACCTTCGATGTCATTACTGCGATACGAAATATTCTTATCACCAAGGTGTGGAAAAATCTGTGGAGGCCGTGGTTGAAGCCGTTCAAAGTTATCAGGCAAATTTTGTTTGTCTGACTGGAGGCGAGCCTTTACTTCAAAAAGAAAGTTTTGAGTTGATGACCAAGCTCTGTGACCTTGGGTATCATGTTTCACTTGAAACCAGTGGCGGCAAATCGATCCGCGATGTAGATGCGCGAGTCAAAATTATTTTAGATGTTAAAACTCCCGATAGTGGCGCTGCGGATAGCTTTGTCATGGAAAATTTGAAATTCAGCTCTTCAAGTACGGAATTTAAATTCGTTTTGTGTTCTGAAAAAGACTTCGAGTGGGCTGAAAGTTTTTGCAAGGATAATCAACTTTTTTCTAAACACCTAGTTTTGTACAGCCCTGCTTTTGAAAGTATTCATCCACAATGGCTTGCAGAAAAAATGCTAAAGTCAAAATCTAATGCAAGGTTGCATTTGCAGTTGCATAAATATATTTGGCAACCTGAAACTCGCGGTGTTTAAATTCAAAAAAATTTTTCATTTTGACGCAAACGTCGTTTTTTTAGGCACTCGTTGACTTTCTTTTCAAAATAATAGATCAACATCGCTATTCCAAAATTAAAAATTATCACTATGTTGCGGGAGAATCATGACACCTACTCTGAATAACTCAGACAGTCTATTTGTTGCTAACTTACAATCTGTCAGCCTTGAAAAACTTGTAAAAAGTAAGTTGGAATTTTTATTCCAACAACAAAAGGAAGCAGATGTCGAGTTGAACGGACTGTATAATGTTGTCATCGAGCAGGTGGAGAGACCTCTTCTTGAAATCGCATTGCGCGCCTACAACGGCAATCAAGTAAAAACAGCTCAAATGCTTGGCATCAATCGCAATACTTTAAAAAAGAAAATCGATAACTATAAAATCCGTGTGAAAAAACCTATCTAGGTTTTTTCTTTTCGCGACCTGCGCGTCGAACTCATCTTGTCATTTTTATTTTTTCGTTTACACCGGGAACCCAATAGGTTTTCATAGGTTTTACTTCGACACGATTGTCAGCAGCGGGTCATCTTGATTTTCATCATTCGCTTGGGCCCGCACCTTATTTTTCCGGAGGGAATTTGGCCGCACGTATTCCACCTCATAACCTTGAGGCTGAACAATCTATTTTGGGCGCCTTGATGTTAGATCGAGAGTGCTGGGATGCTGTTGCTGAAGTTATTGAGGCCGATGATTTTTATCGCCCCCATCATCAAAAAATTTTCCAAATTATTTCTGAACTGCAAAAAAAGAATCTTCCAGTCGATATCATTACCGTTTCAAATTTATTGCAAAGTCAAAATCAAATGGCCGAAGCGGGGGGGACGGATTATCTGATTGAGGTCCTGAATAAAACGATCTCTTCTGCAAATATCCAGCATTATGCTTCCATCGTGAAGGAAAAATCAAAGTTACGTAAGTTGATTCAGACAAGTACTCAGATTATTGAAAAATCTTACGAACAGGATTTTAAGGATATTGATTCCTTCATTGACCAGGTTGAAGCCGATTTTTTCAAATTAGGCGAAAATAAAAAATCTGAAGGTCTTATTGGATCGATGGAAATTGTGAAAGCCAGCTTGATGCGTATTGAAGAACTCTACAAAAAGCAGGCTGAAATTACTGGCCTTGCAACTGGCTTCACAGAATTAGATAAAATGACCTCGGGTTTGCAACCTGGCGAATTAACGATCATTGCAGCTCGTCCCTCGATGGGTAAGACTGCCTTTAGTTTGAACCTGGCTCAACATGTCTCTTTGAGACAAAAAAAATCCGTCGCTTATTTTTCGCTTTAGATTGGTAGAGAATACATGATGATTAGGATGCTTGCTTCCGAAGCCAAGGTCAGCATGTCAGAACTTCGAACGGGGAGGATCAGTGATTCAGCTTGGCCCAAGCTAATTTCTGCAGCCAGCACTTTGAGTGACAGCAATTTCTTTATTGATGAAACTTCTGGCATAAGCCCCTTTGAAATTCGATCTCGTGCTCGTCGTTTAAAAACTCAAGTTGGTCTTGATTTGATTATGATCGACTACCTTCAGTTGATGGATTTAAAACAAAAAGTGGAAAGTCGTGAACGTGCCGTCAGTGAAATTTCACGTACACTGAAAGCCATTGCAAAAGAATTAAAAGTACCGATTGTGGCCCTTGCTCAGTTGAATCGGGGAGTCGAGGGGCGTTCTGATCGTCGCCCTATGCTTTCTGATCTTCGTGAATCTGGTTCCATCGAACAAGATGCTGATGTTATTATGATGCTTTATCGTGATGATTATTATGATCGCGAAGACCCTGACAAACAAGGGCAAGCAGAAGTGATCGTCGGAAAACAAAGGAATGGTCCAACTGGCACAGTGAAGTTGAAATGGGAAGCTAAGTTCGGCCGATTCCGTGATGCTGATCCAGAACCACAGCAGGGGATGGTTCCTCCGCAGATGATGCCTCCACCTGTTCAAGGTCCTCCTCAAGGATCAGGTGGAAAACCAAAGAATTTTGCTCCAACACCTTAAAAGTTGTTCACAACCTAGACCTTGCTTTCACTTTTTCTTTGACCCTTTTCTTCAGATGCGGTGTCTTTGAATTGGATAAAGATTCATGCCGCGGTTTCAAAGGATCGAAACTGCGCACGGAAAGCAAGGAGGCTTTAATGAATTCTTCAAATATCGTCGCCTATGTGGCAGGACTGACGGGACTTCCCTTGGAATACGCTCAACCCTATTTAGAAAAAATAATTACTGAAAAAGGATATAATCCTTTGGAAATTCAACTTGAGGACCTTCGCGAAATACTTAGTGATTTCATGCAAGATGTCCTTTTAGAAACCTATCGCCAGCAGAATCATGAAGAGAGTTTGTAAGTCCATCTGTCTTGTCCTTGACCCAACTTCTTCGATCTTGAATCTTTAATAAAAAACCCCAGGCCTTAGAAACCTGGGGTTTTACATTTAAAAAAAGCGATTTAAAAAAAATTACAAACGCTCGACAGAGATTTGCAAAGTTCCTTCAACGTGGTCACCCAACTTCACAACAGCTTTGTGTGTGCCAAGAACCTTTATAGGCTCTTCCAAGTGGATGTCACGACGATCAACAGAATATCCCATTTTATCCAAAGCACGAGAAATTTCAGTTGTTGTGACAGTTCCGAACAAACGATCAGAATCACCCGCTGCCAATTTAAAATTAACAGTGATTCCTTGAAGCTTAGTAACCAAAGCTTTGCGTTCTTCCAAGGCTTTCTTTTTCTTCGCTTCAATCGTGCGCTTCAAATGTTCGAACTCTTTCACTTTGTGTTCAGTGGCTTCAGAAGCCAATTTGCGTGGAAAAAGGAAGTTACGCGCAAAACCTGCGGAAACATTCACTAGATCCCCAACTTTTCCTACATCTTTCACATCAGCTTGTAGAATTACTTTCATAAATCTTCTCCAGTCTGCGGGCGGTTTTGAAATCCCTTCCATCTACGCAGGCGACCTCTAAAATCCACCCAATAATCAATAAAACCTATAAAACTTACTAGGACCATAAGTTGTCCCACAACAAAAAAATACATGAAGAGACGTCCAAAAAAACCAAACCTCATCTTCATCATGAATACTTCTAGAATTGCGATACCCTGAAGTAAAAACAGAGCCGCCAAAACAATTAAAATATTCAATCCAAATCCTTGAACTGTTTTTGCTATCGACTCAAACAACAGTGTCGTCGCAGCAAATAAACTTGTCCAAACTAAAACATCCGGCATTCGCAATTCCAGTAGACGAAAAGACCCTGCAATCTGGTTATAACGAATGCCAAAAAACCAAGACAGCTTTCTTTCAAAGATCAAACTTGCGGCCAACGACAAAATCAATGTTGCAGTGATTAAGCCAGGGACAGATAGAAGAATCCAACCCATTTGTGGCTCCATGCTTTTCCATTGAGACGGTCCCATGCGCGCCTGAAGATCCTGAAGTAGTGCCTGCTGAAACTGAAGTCCTGACTGAAGATTGATCAGATACTGAGATCCGACCAAAGCCAGCATTCCCACAAGACAGCTAGACACGGCTGTGAACAGAGATCCCTTCCCCTGCAAATCCAGTTCGGCATACATTCCTACTGATAAGCACAGGGCTGCTGCCATCCACCCAAGACCCGCAAGTCCAGGAATAAAAGACAGAATCGAAACGACCCCTAAGCCTGAAAGCCAATATACTTTTGCACCATAAGTTCTTCGATACAGTCTCCACAGTGGAGCTGACATCAAAAGTGTCATTGATGTCATCACGGCTCCAAAAAGAATCAGCATCGGCTTCGCTGCAAAACGTAGGGCTTTCATTGCCTACTCAAACTATGCGTTGTTAGCAGCTGCTGCTGCGGCAGCACGACGCGCTTGAAATTTTGCTTCTTTATCTTTTTCACGTTGAGCACTTTCTTGAAGACCTTTTTTGAAAATCTCAAGGTGTTTCGACAAAGGAAGGCGTGGATCAAGCTTTGTATGCATAAAGCGGATAACTTTATCATTGATACGCATTGTACGCTCTAACTCAGCAACAGCTGAAGGAATCGCCTCAAATGTTTGATAAAAGTAAATCGCTTTGCGCATTTTTCCAATGGGGTTCGCAAGATTGCGTTTTCCCCAAGTATCCAAAGAATTTGTTTTTCCTTTGAATGACTCGATGATGGCTTTATTTTTACGGAAAAGCTCTTTTTGTTCTTCTAAAGTGGCGTCTGGATGCATGATCACCACAACTTCATAAGGACGCAAAACATCTTTCGCTGCTTGCATGATTTTCCTTTCGGTTAAAGCCCCTTTCTTTGAAGGAGCAAGGATTATTTATGGGAAACAGGGGTTTAGCATGGGTTGACTCGAAGCTCAAGATTGAAATTGCTGAGTTTTCATTCATAATGGGCTATGGCTCTTCATTTTAAAATACTCAGCGGCCCTCAAGAAGGCGAAGTGATCCCCCTGGTCGACCAAATGCGTGTTGGTCGTGCAGCGGGGGGTATCCAATTGAAAGATCAAAAAATCTCCTCATTTCATGCTCTTATTACCTATGATTTTAATCATGGCTGGGTTTTGACGGATCAAAATTCTTCCAACGGAACCTGGTACCAAGGTCAGCGCGTCGACAAGATTTCTCTGTCTGAGGGTGTCGAGTTTTTTCTTGGAAAAACCCATATCCAAGTCATCGATGCGATATCTGACGATACGCAGCAACCTTTGGTTCCTTCGAAAACATGGTTTGAAGTTTTAGAATCTGAAATTACATCGGCAAGTTGGAAATCACTGAATGAACCCTTAGCTATGCGCCCATTTTCACCGATTGTTAGCTTGAAATTCCGCTCAGGAATTCAAGCCCAAGAAGTTCTTCAGTTGGGGATGGGGCCCCGAAGCTTTGGCCAATCTTTGGAAGACATCACTTTATTTGAGCCCGGCTGCCCCGAACAAGCTTTCGAACTCATCCCTCAGTCTAAAGGAGCTCTGTTTCGAACTCGATATCCCAAAAAAGTATTGATCAATGGAAAATCTATTCAGTCGATTCTTTTAGAAGAAGGCGATATCATTACCTTAGGCAACACCAACATTGAAGTGAGTTACATCCAATGAAAATGACAGATTTAGTTTCCGGAAAAATGAACAGCTTTGACGATACCTCGATCTACTACGAAATCCGCGGGGAAGATTCTGAAACACCCATCATCTTTGTCTACGGCTTAGCCTGCTTGATGAATCACTGGCACCATCAGATCAATTATTTTTCAAAAAAATTTCAAGTTGTGACTTATGATTATCGCGGTCATCATGCCAGCGATAAACCCAAGGATCCCGCTCAACTGACCATCGAAGCCTTGGCGCGAGACTTGGCCCATTTGGTTCATCACTTGGATAAGAAGAAAGCTCATTTTGTGGGGCACAGCTTTGGCGTGCCTGTTGTGATGAAAGCCTTTGAACTGTTCCCAGAAGTTTTTGCCTCGATGACTTTTATCAATGGCTTTGCCAAAAACCCCATCAAAGGAATGTTTGGCGTCGACGTCGTTGGGCCCTTCTTTCATTTTGTGAAAACTCAGTTCGCAAATAATCCCACGATGTGGAACTCTTTGTGGAGAACCAGCATTGATAATCCTATTTCCATGATCCTCAGCGGTTGGGCGGGGGGTTTTAATCTGAAACTGACTCATTTTAAGGATATTGAAATCTATGCTCGCGGTGTTGCGAATTTGGACTTGGATGTTTTTATCCCTTTGTTTGAGGACATGATGAATTTTGATGGGATGAATATTCTTCCGAAGATCAATGTGCCAACTTTGATCATTAGTGGAGAAAAAGACATGATCACTCCCGTTAAGTTCCAACAGGAAATGCATGATTTGATTCCTGGAAGCCAATTGATGATTGTCCCCTATGGATCCCATTGCACTCAGTTGGATTTTCCAGAATATGTCAATCTTCGCTTAGAAAAATTTTTTAAAGAAACTGGCCTTTAAGCAATTGGCCTTACTGACTTTGCTTGATGGTGAACTTCTTTGGATGAAAGCAACCCCAAGGATTGAGCATGCATTTTAAGAACGCTGGAGTTTGCAGGTATCACTGCAGGCAAAGGAAAGTGTTTGTGAAAATGCAAGGGCATTGGCTGTTGAGCCTTGGGTTCAAACTTTTCACGACGGGCGAACAAAGCATCTTCGATCCATTCAAATTGAAAATCCTTCGCTGTGAAGTCCTCGTGGTCGCCGTAAGCTTCTTGCAAATACAATAACTCTTGAATCGTGGTTTGAAGCTCTTGGATTTTCTGTGGGGATGATAAGAAAAACATTTTCTTTTTTTCTTCGCTTTTCAGCTCTTGTTTTTTCTGAGCTAAAAGAACTTTTCGAAAATGACGGTCTTTTTCTAAATACAATTTGATCACCGAATAATGAGCATCTGCAGGCACCCAGGGTGGGTTTGGATGAGTCTTTAAAGTGATCTTTCCTTCGGCTAAATCTTTTTTATAGGCATCCATGTATCTTTGAAATCTTCGCTTGGCATAAAGCTGTTCTTCAGGCGTGAACAGGATTTGTGTTTTTGGGTTTTTCCGCAGATCTTTAATCTCTTTGTCTGCTTCTGATTTTTTCGCTTGTATCAAAGGCAGAAGAATCCAACCCATCGCTCGCAAAAAGGCGAAGGGGACAAGAGCTAGAATGCCG
>CAZFSX010000052.1:0-2292 GCA_964522115.1 uncultured Pseudobdellovibrionaceae bacterium
CTAACCAAAATGAGTGTTGGACAAATCTATTTTGTTGAATCAAAAAATGCATTTGCTGCTTTGAAACCTGTTGTTCAAGGTCGAAAAGTATCTTTGATGGTACTGGGAATGCCAACAAAATTGATCACTGATTTTGTGATGAAAACAACAGATGAAACTCAAGTTGTTCTAGAAGATATGGGTGTAGAGGCTAAGAAGATTTACGGTCCACTTTTAGATAAAGCAGACAGTATTGTGCCAGCGACAAGTTACATGAGCGTCAGTGAAGAATACTTCGGGTAGGTAAATATGTCAGAGTCAAAAGTTAAGAAAATTTCATCGAAAGATGTGCGAGACTGGACGGTATGTCAAATTCAGGGGAATGAAGCTCTGTGTTTTGATTTGATGGATGCCACACTGATTTTTGCTGAAAAAGATAAAAAAGTTGTGCTGGCAGTGCTTCCAAAAAATCAAGTTGCAGCCTTTGAAAAAAAATGTCTTCAGGGAATCTTGCATGCTTTAGGATCTGGAAGTTCAAAATTTCAAGCTAAATTTATTGGTCCCAAAGAAAGTTTGGATATTTTAGTACCAGCATGGAAAAAAGAAGGTATCCAAGTTCTGAATCAAGTTGTTCGAGAAAAACATTTTGAAGCTTATTATTTAGCTCATGAAAATAAAATTCGATTATCTAAAGATGGAATGAAAGATATGTCTTCATTGCCATCTAAGGATAAAGAAGAGGTTCCTGTCGTTGTCTCAGCCGCAGTGCCATCCGCAGCGAAACAAAAAATTAAAGTCCTCATTGTTGATGACTCCAAAACAATTCGAGATCTTTTAACCAGTATATTGTCAGCAGATCCTCAAATAGAAATTGTAGGTAAGGCCGAGTTGCCTTCTCAAGTCGAGGATTTAATTAAAAAGTTTTCTCCAGATGTGATTACTTTAGATATTCATATGCCTGAAATGGATGGGGTCACTTTATTAAAGAAAATTTCTCCGATTTATCGCATTCCGACTGTGATGATTTCTTCGATTAGTAAAGAAGAAGGGCCTCAGGTGTTGGAAGCTCTTGAAAATGGTGCTGTTGACTATATTCAAAAACCAAGTTTGAAGGATTTAGATAAAGCGGCTCCACAGATTGTTGATCGTGTTAAAATGGCTGCAGAAGCTAAAGTCAGTCAAAAGTCAACAGTACCAGTGAAAAAGTCGACGGTACGTTTTTCCGGTGGATCTGTAGATCAAAATCATTTAATTGTTGTGGGTTCTTCGACGGGAGGAACGGAGGCTCTAAAAAATATTTTAGTTGAACTTCCTGAAAATATTCCACCGATGCTTATCGTTCAACATATTCCCGCTGTGTTTTCACTCGCCTTTGCAAATCGCTTAAATGACCTATGTCCTTTTGAAGTCAAAGAAGCCCAGGATGGTGACTTGATTAAGCCGAATCGTGTTTTGATTGCTCCAGGAGGCTTGCAAATGGGTGTTGTTCAGAAGGGATCTGAGCTGCGAGTTCGTATCGTGGATGCAGAACCTGTGAACCGTCATAAACCAAGTGTGGATTACCTTTTTGACTCTGTTCACCAATTAAATCTTGCAGGAGTCTTGGGTGTCATTTTGACAGGGATGGGCGCTGATGGTGCCAAAGGGCTTTTGAAATTGCGAAATCAAGGGGCAAGAACCATTGGGCAAAACCAAGAAACATGTGTGGTCTTTGGAATGCCACGTGAAGCTGCAAAGTTAGGCGCCGTCGAATACCAACTTCCCTTGGGCGAAATTGCAGACAAGATTTTGGAGCTTTGCTCAGAATCGATGGGAAAAAAATCTAAGGCTGTTTAATACCTACAATCAAAAATGAAATATCATCTGGTAAGGATTGATTGGACCGATGTTGGGAAACATCGGTTTGTACGGCATCAGAAATATCCTTGGGGCGACTTGTTGGTTTCACCTTCAGTAAAGATTGAATTAATCCTTTTTCTGAAAAAACTTTGTCAGCTTTGTTTCGGCAATCTAAAAGTCCATCTGTGTAAAGAAATAGAGAATCTCCCCAGTGAAAATCAACATAGCTTTCTTTGTAGGATGCATTTTTTCTTTCACCTAAGCGAGGTCCATGAATTTCATTCAAAAAGCGCAGATCTGATTTTTTAAATGACAGATTGCTATTTCCCTCTGACGTATTCTTGTAGGGTAAAACAATGGGGGCTTCGTGACTTCCATTGCAGTAACAGATCCTTTGGAAAGCAAAATCAACTTCCAGAACAAAAAATGTCATCTGCAATTGTCCTCGTGAAGTTTCATAGATAGCAAGATTTA